>NZ_QTPV01000017.1:0-124832 GCF_003857985.1 Burkholderia sp. Bp9090 | reverse complement strand
GTCCACAGGCCGGCCTTGCCCGACGCCGCACGCGTATCCACCTGCACGTCGCGTGACACCGTCACCCGCTCGCCGCGCGTCGTCACCGCGCCGCCCGCCGTCGATGCGTCCTGCGCGCTCGCATCCAGCTTGCCCGCCACTTGCACCTGGCCGCCGTCCAGCGTGATCTTCCCGGCGTGATTGCTCAACCCCTTCGCCTCGATCGTGCCGCTGTTCTTCACCACCGAACCCAGCAGGTCGCCTGCCGCGCGCGCCGTCATCAGCACTTCACCGCCGTCCGCCTTCAACAGCCCGCCGTTCTCGGCCTGCGCGTCCACCGCACCGCTTTCCACCTGCAGGTTCAGCAGCCCGTTACCGTCGAAGTTCACGTTGAACGCATTGCCCGCGCCCAGCGCCACGCGACCCATCTGCGCGCGGATCACCCCCGTGTTCGACACTCGCGCGCCCAGCAGGGCAACGCTGCCGCCATCCGCCGCCGTGATCGTCCCCGCGTTCTCCACCGACTGGCCAGACGTGCCCGCGAACCGGTAGCGGCCCGCCAGGAAATCCGCGTCCGACAGGTTCTGCGTCGACGCCACCAGGCCACCCACGTTCACCTGCGCGCCCGCACCGAACAGCACCCCGTTCGGGTTCACCAGGAACACGCGACCATTCGCGTCCAGCTGGCCGTGAATCTGGCTGCCGTTCGCACCGATCACCCGGTTCAGCGCGATCGACTGGTTCGTCGGCTGCTTGAACGACACACGCTCGCCGCTGTCCACGCTGAAGTCCTGCCAGTTCGTGATCAGCTTGTCCGTGTGCTGGTTGATCGACATCGTCTTGTTGTCCGCCGACGTCGCGATGTCCGCCTGGCCCGACTTGATGTCGGCGCCCGTCGGCAACGCGTACGCACCCGACGCCACCAGCCCCAGCAGCGACACGCCCGCCGCGAGCAGACGCTTGCCGCCACTCGACTTGCCGCGACGGCGCGCCGTTTCCCCGACCGCGCACCAGCCACCCTGCGCTTCGTTCCATACCAATGAATAGGCCTTGTTCATACTTGTCATTTCCTCATGATCGATTTGCATACGAAAATAATTTCGTATACCTACACAAACCACTTGTCGAGCATCGAACGATGAAGTCCGTTGCTCATTTCCGCGGACGATGAAACCATCCGCGTCGTGCTCGCCGGCTCGGACCTGCCCCGAAACCGGCATGCCGTGTGTGGGGCGACACCGTTCGATCCGCGCCGTCGCCCCGGGGCATGCTTTCCCGCCCTGAAAGGATTTACCGCCTGCCGTCGATCCAGCCCACGTTGGAGCCGGCGAACGGTTCGCGTGTGGCCGCGCCGGTCGTCGTACTCGAATCGATGTGCCCCAAGTTGAGTGCGGCGAATCCACCCTTGATCGCGGGCTTGATCGACTCCGGATAATTGAGCATCGAACTTGTCCGTGAGGAACGGATCACACCAGAATTCGCGCCCACGAACCCGCCAGCGAACGAACCGGATACATTGACGTCCCCTGAAGACTCCGAATCGGATATCGACGCGCCGCTGCCATTCCACCCTGCAAACCCGCCGACGAGCCGGCCGGCGAACACGTTCACGCTGCCTGAAGCCTTCGAGTCCCGGATGGCACCCGTGTTTTCGCCGACGAACCCGCCGACATAGCTGTCGCGTGCAGCAGTGACCGATCCCGTCGCGCTCGACCCCGAAATCGTCCCGCGATTCAGGCCCACGAACCCGCCAACCCGGCTCGCCGGGCCGGCATGGACGGCTCCGCCCGCCGTGGATTGCTCGATGGTGCCGTCGTTCACGGCGACGAGCCCGCCCGCGCTCCCCCCCGTGCCTGCATCGACATCGCCTGTCGCCGCGCCGCGCCGGATCACGCCCGCGTTCCTGCCGACCAGACCTCCCACGACGCCGCTCGCGGTATCGATCACCTTGCCGTTCGACTCCACGTCGTCGAGTACGCCGCCGTCGACGTTCTCCCCCGCGAAGCCGCCTACGGCCGCACCGCCTTTCGCGTACACGGCTCCGAATGCCTTCGAGTCCTGGATCTGGCCGCCTCTGTTGACGCCGATGAAGCCGCCGACCGTGCTGCCGTACATTGCGCTGACGATGCCGCGTGCCGACGAGCCACGGATCGCGGTGCCATCGCCGAGGCCGACCGCACCGCCGACGAAACTCGACTTCCCGGCCGATACATCGACCGTCGAGTGCGAGTTGTCGATCAGCCCGTCTACCATCAGGCCGACGAGACCGCCCGCGTGCATACGGTCGCCCACCGAGATCCTGCCGGCACTCGTCGAATCCGACACCGTCGCATCCCAGCTTATGCCGACGAGACCGCCGACGGCACGCGTGAAATTCGACGACCGCATGCTTGTGATCCAGGCATCGGCGTGGCTGTTCACGATTCGCGCCTCGAACGCATGCCTGCCGGCAATGCCGCCGATGGCTTGAGCCACCTCGTTGGCCGTGATGCTGCCCTGGAATCGGGCGCCGTCGATGACACCGGCGATGTTGTCGCCGACGATGCCACCGACGAGGCTGCCGATCTTCCCTGCGGACGAAACCGTCGCCTTCGTCACGCGGACGTTCGAGATCGTCCCGCCATGGTTGGCGCCGGCCAGCGTGCCGACCGATGCGGGCGTTCGGGTCGATGCTTCGTTGATGGCGAACGAGTCGAGCGCGAGATTCGCGATTCGGCCGCGATTCATCCCGAACAGGCCGACGTACTGACCATTGCCATTGATCGTCAAGCGGGAAATCGTATTGCCCAAGCCGTCGAACACGCCGCCGAACGCGGAGCCGTTGCCGCCGATGGTGCCGAACAGCGCGCCCTTGCCGTCGATTGCATTGCCCAGCACGTAACGGCCGTTCAGGTTGCCGTCGACGCTGCGCAGCCCGGCGAGATCGTGAATCACCCGATACGCTTCACCGTTCGCCGAGAACGATGCATTGCGCCCCGACAGCGTGACCACCGCGTCGTCGTTCGTCAGCGTGTGGCCGCTGCCCGAATTCAGCTCGAGGTGTGCGTTTTCGCCCGTCAACGACAGCTTGTTGCCGATGCGAATGCGTCGCGCCGCGTTCACCGTCACGCCCGCGTTCGCGCCGCTCGCGTTCAGTGCGCGGTTCAGATTGACGTTGCCCTGGCGCGACGTCAGCGCCAGCGCGTTGTCGCTCGCCCACGTCACCGCGTCGTCCACCGTCAGGTCGACCGACGTGTTGGTCAGCGCAACGTTCGTCGTGCCCAGGTTGCGCGACAGCGTTTCGCCGTCGATCGCCGCGTCGGCGTTGCCGCCTACCGCAGCATTGGCTGCCTCGATTGTCCACAGGCCGGCCTTGCCCGACGCCGCACGCGTATCCACCTGCACGTCGCGTGACACCGTCACCCGCTCGCCGCGCGTCGTCACCGCGCCGCCCGCCGTCGATGCGTCCTGCGCGCTCGCATCCAGCTTGCCCGCCACTTGCACCTGGCCGCCGTCCAGCGTGATCTTCCCGGCGTGATTGCTCAACCCCTTCGCCTCGATCGTGCCGCTGTTCTTCACCACCGAACCCAGCAGGTCGCCTGCCGCGCGCGCCGTCATCAGCACTTCACCGCCGTCCGCCTTCAACAGCCCGCCGTTCTCGGCCTGCGCGTCCACCGCACCGCTTTCCACCTGCAGGTTCAGCAGCCCGTTACCGTCGAAGTTCACGTTGAACGCATTGCCCGCGCCCAGCGCCACGCGACCCATCTGCGCGCGGATCACCCCCGTGTTCGACACTCGCGCGCCCAGCAGGGCAACGCTGCCGCCATCCGCCGCCGTGATCGTCCCCGCGTTCTTCACCGACTGATCCGACGTGCCCGCGAACCGGTAGCGGCCCGCCAGGAAATCCGCGTCCGACAGGTTCTGCGTCGACGCCACCAGGCCACCCACGTTCACCTGCGCGCCCGCACCGAACAGCACCCCGTTCGGGTTCACCAGGAACACGCGACCATTCGCGTCCAGCTGGCCGTGAATCTGGCTGCCGTTCGCACCGATCACCCGGTTCAGCGCGATCGACTGGTTCGTCGGCTGCCTGAACGACACACGCTCGCCGCTGTCCACGCTGAAGTCCTGCCAGTTCGTGATCAGCTTGTCCGTGTGCTGGTTGATCGACATCGTCTTGTTGTCCGCCGACGTCGCGATGTCCGCCTGGCCAGACTTGATGTCGGCGCCGGTCGGCAGCGCGTACGCACCCGACGCCACCAGCCCCAGCAGCGACACGCCCGCCGCGAGCAGACGCTTGCCGCCACTCGACTTGCCCCGACGGCGCGCCGTTTCCCCGACCGCGCACCAGCCACCCTGCGCTTCGTTCCATACCAATGAATAGGCCCTGTTCATTTTGGTATCCTCTTTAATTTGTTGTGGAAGCCCCGCCTTGCCAGACGGACCGATCACGCCTGCTCAGAAATACTGAGCGGCCTGAACCCATACGCTCGGCGCGGGGGTCGGCGAACCGAACGCCGCGCCGAGCGGCCACGCGGCCGTCAGCGTCACCTGGCGCTTCGCGCCGTACCAGCTCGCGCCAATGCCACCGGCCTGCATGTTCTGCATGTTTCGTTCGTGCGTCCACGGGTGCTTGTTGTCCTGCACGCGCCCGGCATCGACGAATGTGCTGACCTGCCACCCCGGCGCGACGAGATAACGCAACTCCGCGCTGGCCTGCCAGCCCTGGTCGCCGCTGCCGGCACCGAGCGCATACGCGCGCACGCCGTACGGGCCGCCAAGACTGAACTTCTCCGATTCATCGAGGTTGCGCGATGCAAGCTGCGCGCTGAATTGCGTGTACAACTCGAACCGGCGCCCCAGCGCCTGCACACGCAGCGCGCTCACATTCAGCTTGGCAAAACTTCCGATCGACTTCTTCCACGTATCCGCCCCGAACGGATCGTTGTTGCGCAGCCGTCCGATGCCGAACATCACCGAGAACCCGTTGCGGCCGCCGCCCAGCAAGCCGTCCTGACTATTGCCGCTGACGCCGAAGGTCCACAGGCCGACGTTCTTGTCGCGCCGGACGTCGAATATGCCGTAGTCGTCGCGCAGGTTCTTGTTTTCGTACTGGATCTGCGCGGTGACGCTCAGGTTGCGCGCGCGCACGAGCGGCTGCGTCACGTACGCGGTTTGCACGCTCGCGCGGCCTTGAGATTCGAGATCGGAAAAAGCGCCGCCGAGCCGGTAGCGCAGCGACGAATACGCGACGCCGACCCGCGTCGACGCGGGCCCGACCGGTACCTGGTAGGCGGCACGGTAGTAGCGCTGCAACCCGTTGCTGAGGAGCCCACGCACGCTCAGGCGATCGCCGAGCCGCAGCGGTGAATTGACGTCGACACTGGCGCCGAGACGGTAGCGCCCGAGCGCTACGTCGCCGAAGTTGTCGAATTCGAGCGATCCGGACGCGAGCGGCCCTTTGTCGGCGTCGACGACGAGATCAGTGGTGCCGGGCATTTCGCCCGGACGCAACGTGCCACGCGCACTGACGCCGGCCAGGTCGTCGAGCAGCAACAGGCGGCGCTCGAGATCGGGCCCGCGTACGACATCGCCCGGACGCAGCGCCGAGAGCGGCTGGCGCAGCGCGACGCCGAACACGCGCGAATGGTTCTGGATCTTGATTTCGCCGTAGCGCCCTTCGGCGATCTCGATACGCACGACGCCGTCGTCGATGTCCTGGCGAGGCAGGTATGCACGTGCAAGCACGTAGCCATGGCGGCGATAGTACGCGGTGATGCGCCCCGCAGCGCGTTGCAGTTCCGCGAAACTCAACGTGCCGCCAGCCAGATCGGCGACGAGCGGCAGCAGTTTGTCGCTGGCGAACACGGTATTGCCGTCGAGCGCGAACGCGCGAACGAACACGCGCGGCCCGGACTCCGGCGCGCTCTCGGCGGCCTCTTGAGACGGCGGTACCGTCAGCTCGGGCGTGGTTTCCGCCGGCAGATCCGGACGCGGCGCCTCGATGTCGCGCATCGCGCGACCCGCGTCCGGGACTTGCGCATGTGCCGACCCGAACAGGCCCGCAGCACCGCCGCAGATCAGGGCAACGCACAATGCGTGACGGGCCCTCGGCGCCACGCTTGCTCCACGCGACACGACATACAAACAGGCGCCGGTTGACCGCGTCGCCTCAACGTTACCGATTTCGACGCGACGACGGCCGACGACTTGCATAGGATCTACTCGCATGGAACACATTCGGACCTCGCCGGCGAGGCACTCGCCAGCTTTAACTCAAGCGCCGAATGCTACAGACAGACATTTCGCATGTATTTAGATCACGTACGAAAATTCGTGACCGAATTGTTAATTGCGGGTGCAACTGCACGATGCGTGATCCGGGTCGCGTCACGCACGACTTCCCGCACGAGACGCGAGCAGAACTGCCGGCGTGACGCGAGATTGAAACCCGTGTCATAGAGCACGCCGATCCGGCGCATTGCCACGTCGACGAGGCCGTGCCGCCGCGCGGCGTCGGGCGGCTGCTTCAATCGCGCGATCACGCACGCGCCGCGATCCGAGCGTGCGAGAAACCGCGACATCGTCGTCACGCGCGACAGCGGAAACGTGCTTTCCGCGACGAGCGGCTCGCCGCCGCGCTCGCGACTTCGAGAAACGGCCGCACCGTCACGCGGATGAAGACGATGTCGCCGATCTCGGGTTCGACCGGCAACGGCATCGTGTCCGGCTCGACCGTACCGACAGCGAAAAGATGGCGCCAGCGTATGCCCTGCCGGCGCACCATGAGCAGCTGAGAACCCGTGTCGATCGACATGCGAACCTCACTCGAGCGGGATGACCGCGAGCATGTCAGCCGCGGCCACATCGCGCATCGGGGAATCGCTCCGCGCCCCGCGGGAGCGAATTCCGGTACTGGCGCGCGGCGCGCGCGCAATCGTCAGCGATTCGCGCCCAGCGCCACGCGCAGCCGCTCCATCAGCCGTGTGTAGTGCCGCACCACATCGGCCTTGTCCGCCACGTTCGCGGTCGAGAACCGCTCGGACCACGCCGCCTTCCATTCATACGTGCCGTGCACGCTGCGGTCGCCGTCCGGCGCGTGGATCAGCGAACGGATCCGAGCGTCGCGGCCCGGCCCCGTATGCATCTCGAACAATGCGTGGATGAACGTGTGATACGCGTCGTACACGTCGTCGTCGAACAGGTAGCGGTAGATGTGAAACGTGCGGTCGAGTTCGCGCTTCGCGCGGATCACGTCGTCAGGGGAGATGTCCTTCCAGTAGCCGATCCACGTGTAGAAGCACAGCAGCGCATTGAGCTGCGGCGCGACCGTGTCGTACAGCGTGAGCCGCTTCTCGATCAGCCGCTGGTTGGTCCACTGCACGAGCTCGAGCCGCTTCAGCCGGCGCGCGACGAGCCAGCCCAGGCACGCGACCGACAACGGCGTCAGCACGCCGAGCACGAGCTTGACGATTTCCAGCGAATTCCACGGATTGTTGAATGGCTGCATGAATGGCTCGACAAGAAAGACGCACCGCCCGGCGGATCGCATCGCGCACGGCGCGCGTGTTCGTCGATTGCCTCGCGGTTGACCGTTAGTTGCTTGCGCATCGAAGCCGCACCGTGATGCAGCCGGTGCGCGGCGATGCGGCTCGTCCCGCCAGTGTATCGGCCGAATGTCACCGACCGGTGACGATTTGCCGAATCGTCGTCATGCAACCGCCCGCGTTACGTCGGCAGCGCCGACGTGAGCTTGACCTTCTGCATCGGAATGTCGGTCTTGACGCTCAGCACGCCCGGGATGCGCGTCAGGTATTCCATCTGGAAGCGCCGGTAGTCGTCGATGTCGGCGGCCACCACGCGCAGCAGGAAATCGCAGTCGCCGGCCATCAGGTGGCATTCGACCACTTCCGGCATCTGCTGGACAGCCTCGGCGAAGCGGTTCACGGATTCCGCGTCCTGCCCCTTCAGCCACACGCGAGTGAAGATCGTCAGCCCCTTGCCGACCTTCGCCGGGTTCAGCACGGCCACGTACTTCTCGATCACGCCCGCTTCCTCGAGCAGCCGCACGCGCCGCAGGCACGGCGACGGCGACAGCCCGACCTCGTGCGCGAGTTCCACGTTCTGCATGCGGCCGTCACGCTGCAGCGCGCTCAGGATCCGCCGGTCGATAGCATCCAGCTTCATTGGCATCAAATTCCAAAAAAATCGCAAATCACTCGTTCAATGCCAAATTTTCAGGAATATTGGTCCGCAACGCAACCCGATTCGAGTCAAAAAAGCAGACAATCCTACTCCCCCGAAGGAGGAGTAATGAGCAGTAGCGTTTCAACGTCGTCCGGGCTTCGCGACAAGCCCGCCTATGTCGCCGAGATGGGCCGCGGATTGCGCGCGGCGCTGCCCGTCATGCTGGGTTTCGTGCCGTTCGCGCTGGTGCTCGGCGCACAGGCCGCGCAAAAAGGGCTGAGCCTGCTCGAGGTCCCGATGATGACGGGCCTGAACTTCGGCGGCGGCTCCGAATTCGCGGCGATCCATCTGTGGACGTCGCCACCGCATATCGCGCTGATCGTCGCGATGTCGTTCCTCGTGAATTCGCGCCACATCCTGATGGGTGCCGCGTTCGCGCCATACATCCGGCGCCTGCCGCGCCGCCGCGCGTTCGCGGCGCTGTTCTTCATGTGCGACGAAAGCTGGGCGATGTCGCTCGCCGACGCGCGCTCGCGCTCGGCCTCGCACATCAGTGTCCCCTATTACGCGGGCATCTGTTCCGGGCTGTACCTGACGTGGATCTCGATGACGACGCTCGGCGCGGCGGTCGGCCCGACGATCGGCAACGTCGAGCAGTACGGCTTCGACATGGCATTTACGGCCGTGTTTCTGGTGCTGCTGCGCGGAATGTGGAAGGGCATGCGAGCGGGCCGCCCGTGGTTCGTGAGCCTTGTCGTCGCAGCCGGCACGCACCTGGCCGTGCCCGGCGCGTGGTACGTCGCGGCCGGGGCGTGCGCGGGGCTGATCGCCGCGCTGCTGTGGGAGCCGCGCGATGCTGCCTGATTTCGCGACGGTCGCGACCATCGTGCTGATGGCGTCGACCACCTACCTGTCGCGCGTGCTCGGCTACGTGCTGCTGCGCAACCGCACGCTGAGCCCGCGAATGGCATCGGTGATGGAAAACGTGCCGGGTTGCGTGCTGATCTCGGTAATCGCGCCGGCCTTCGTGTCGACGCGCCCGGCCGACCTGCTCGCGCTCGCCGTCACGCTGATCGCGGCGACCCGCCTGTCGATCCTGCCGACCGTGATCGTCGGCGTCGTGTCGGCCGGCCTGCTGCGGCATCTGCTCGGGTAATCGGATCACGCGGGCGGCACATCGAACCGGAAGACGGGCGCGCGATGCGCCCGTTTTCGTATCCGCGTGCGGGGTGCGCTGCGCTGAGGTGCGCTGAGGTGCGGCATGACACGACACAACATGCGCCGCGACGGGATGCTAGCCTTGCGGGTGTACCCGCGATGCCTTTCCCCTCTCATTGCCTACCTGCGAGGATCGTCCCGATGCAAGAAACCCGCCCGCTGTTCGACCGCGTCCTGCTCACCAACGACGACGGATTCGACGCCCCCGGCCTTGAAGTGCTCGAACAGGTCGCCACGCAACTGGCGCGCGAAGTCTGGATCGTCGCGCCGGCGGAGGACCAGAGCGGCACGTCGCATTCGCTGAGCCTGCACGAACCGCTGCGCGTGCATCGCAAGGGCGAGCGCCGTTTTGCAGTGCGCGGCACGCCGGGCGATTGCGTCGCGATCGCGGTCAGCCACCTGATGAAGGACGCGCGGCCCGACTTCGTGCTGTCCGGCGTCAATCGCGGCGCGAACCTCGGCACCGAAACGGTGTTCTCCGGCACGGTCGGCGCCGCGATGACGAGCATGCTGGTCGGCGTACCGGCGATCGCGCTGAGCCAGGCGTTCGTCGATCGCAACGCGGTGCCGTGGCATACGGCGCTCACGCACGCACCGGACGTGATTCGCCGGCTCGTCGCGGCCGGCTGGGACAGCGACGCGTGCCTCAACGTGAATTTCCCGGCGCGGCCGGCCGACGACGTGCGCGGCCTGAAGGTGACGAACCAGGGCGCCGGCACGCTGCAAGGCGTCGACATCGTGTCGGGGCGCGATCCGCGCGACATCGAATACCACTGGCTGAAACTGGCGCGCGCACCGCGCGACGACGATGCGGATTCGGAAACGGCCGCGCTCGGCGAAGGCTATATCGCGGTCACGCCGCTGAAGTTCGAACGCACGCACGATCAGGCGCTCGCGCGGCTGCGGTCGAACCTCGGCTGACCTGGAGAGCCTTTACCGGTCACGTCAGGTTCATTCCCCCGTCGAGCATCACGATCTCTCCCGTCACATAATCGGACGCGACGAGCATCGCAACTGTCTGCGCGACGTCGTCCGGCGTCGCCGCACGGCGCATCGGCGCGCGCTCGCGCCAGAGCTGCTGCGCGTCGGTCCAGTCCGCGGTCAGAGGCGTATCGACGAGCCCCGGCGCCACCGCATTGACGCGAATCGCCGGCGCGAGCGTACGCGCCAGCAAGCGAGTCGTGTGATTCAGCGCGGCCTTCGCCGCCGCATAGGGAATCGACGCCCCCTTCGGCCGCACGCCGGCGTGCGAACTGACGTTGACGACGCACCCGGCACGCCCGCTCGACGCCGCCTCGAGCAGCGCGGGCTGCGCTTCGGCGACGAGCCGGAACGGCGCGATCACGTTGATCTCGTGCATCTCGCGCCATACGTCGGGCGTCGCGGCGGCGAGATCGTCGTGCGGAATCACGCGGCTGACGCCCGCATTGTTGACCAGCACGTCGAGGCGGCCGTGCACCGCCAGCGCGTCGCGAATCAACCGCACGCGTTGCGCATCGTCGGCGAGATCGGCCTGCACGTAGGTCGCGCCGAGTTCGCGCGCCATCGCGCGGCCGGTGTCGGCGGAACTGCGTGAATGGAGGATCACCGCGTAGCCGTCCGCCGCCAGGCGTCGCGCGATGGCCGCGCCGATTCCCGACGTCGATCCGGTGACGAGCGCAACAGGCCGATGCACGCGCGACGCGCGCGGCTCGGCGACGGTTTCGGTTTCAGGTTCCGTTTCGGAAATCGGGGCGTTCATCGGCGGATGCGGCGCGTCCATGGCGTGGAATCCTGTCAGTGGCGTTCCCGCATCATAAGCATGACGACGGCCGATGCGGATGCGTGCCGTCTACGGCCGTTTCGGCAGGTCGACGAAATCCTCGAGCTCGCCGGCGATGTAAAGCCGCTTGCCGATTCTCGGGTATTCGCAGACGTCGTGTTCGAGGCGCTGGCCGAGGATGAACAGTTCCAGCGGCACCTCGCCGGTGTTCTGCAACGTGTGTGCGTCGCCGCCGCGCGGAAAACCGAGGAAATCGCCCGGGCCGATTTCGCACGTGCGTTCGCCGATCGTGACCGAGCCGGTGCCGGACAGCACGTACACGCATTCTTCCTCGTACAGGTGGCGGTGATACTCGGCCGATTCGTGCCCGGGCATCAGGGTGAGCAGGTGCGCGCCGATCTGCGTGAGGCCGGTCAGGTCGCTGAGCTGTCGTTTGAGGCGAACGGCATTGGGATTGAGCGAATGCACCGCGCGCGTCGGTTCCATCTTCGCGATGTCGGCGGCTTTCAGCAGCTCCCGGGGAGGTGTCGTGGACATGGGGATCTCGTCGGCGTGAATGCTGCGGTTGAGCGCGCCGCCCGGGCCGGCACGGCGCGCATGCCGCGTTATTGTCCGACATTTTCACGCAGACGAGCTGCACATCTCCAGATACGGATAGCCGGCGGCGGCGGCACGCGCGCGACGCATTCGCCGCCGCCGCTCAACCCACATGCACGCCGCGCAGCGTCGTCAGCAACGCGACGAGACGGTCGACGTGCTCGTCCTCCGTGCGCCACGACGACACGCTGATCCGGAACGCCGGCCGCCCCTGCCATACGGTCTGCCCGAACCATACGTCGCCCGAATCCTGCGCGGCCTGAAGGATCGCGATCGTCTCGTCGTCGGTGCCGGCGCGCACGAGCACCTGGTTCAGCACGACACGGTTCAGCACGTCGTAGCCGGCCGCGCGCAGGCCGTCCGCGACGCGCTGGGCCTGTGCGCAATGCCGCTCGACCATCGTCGCCACGCCGGCGCGGCCGAGCGCACGCAGCGCGGCCCACACCGGAATGCCGCGCGCACGCCGCGAGAATTCGAGGTTCAGGTTCTTCTGCGCATCCTGCGCGCCGCTCAGGTAGACGGCATCGCTGTTCATCGCGGTCGCGAGCGCGGCCGCGTCGCGGCAGATCACCATCGCGCCGTCGTACGGCGTGTTGAGCCACTTGTGGCCGTCGGTGGTCCAGCTGTCCGCGCCGTCGATGCCGTCGGTCAGCGCGCGCTTCGACGACGCGCGCGCCCACAGCCCGAACGCGCCGTCCACGTGCACCCACGCGCCGGCGGCCTTCGCGCGCGGAATCAGCGCCGCGAACGGATCGAATTCGCCGGTGTTCACTTCGCCGGCCTGCACGCAGAGGATCGTCATGTCGTCGAGCGGCGGCAATTGCGCGGGGTCGATGCGGCCGTGCGCGTCGACCGGCGCGACGATCAGGCGCTTCATCCCGAAGCCGAGCACGCGCAGCGCCTTCTTCACGGTGATGTGCGCGAGCTCCGAGAGCACGACCTTCACCTCGGGTGCGCCGATCAGGCCGTCCGCGTCGACGTCCCAGCCCTTGCGCGCGAGCAGCGCACGCCGCGCGGCCACCAGCGCGACCAGCGTGCAGGCCGTCGCGCTCGTGCCGAAGCCGACCGCGCTGCCTTCCGGCAGCCCGAGCACGTCGACGACCCAACGCGCGGCCTGCCGCTCGATCGTCGCGGCCACCGGCGAATTCGCGAACGACGACGCGCACTGGTCCCACGCGAGCATCAGCCGCTCGGCGGCTGCTGCGGCCGGCAGCGTCGCGCCGATCACGAAGCCGAAGTAGTTCGGGCCGTTCGATGCGACGGTCGCGGGCGTGCCCTTGTCGTCGAGCAGGCGCAGCACGTCGTCGGCCGGGCGGCCCGCATCGGGCAGCGGCTCGTCGAAGGCCGCAAGACCCGCGAGCGCCGCGGCGTCGGGATAGGCGCGCCGTTCGTCGGTCGCGGCGAGATACGCGTGCGCGCGCCGGTCGGCATCGGCCAGCAGGGCGAGTTCATCCATGTCGATTGCCTCTGTGAAGATCAGAGTTGCAGGAGGTCGCGGCCCAACCGATGCAGCGCATCGTCGATCCGCTTGTAGTACGTGAACTTGCCGACGCGCGTCGCCCGCACGAGCCCGGCATCCGCGAGGATCCGCATGTGGCGCGTGGTCGTCGCCGGCGCGATGCCGAGCTTCTCGGTAATGTACGTGCAGCACACGCCGAGCTCGTCGAAGTCGCCGTGAGGCTGCGGCGGGAAATGCTTGCGCGGCTGCTTGAGCCAGCGCATCACGGCCAGACGGCTTTCATTGGCCAGTGCGCTGATGCGGGTGACGTCGTCCATGGTTCCGGTCTCGTTTGACGTTTTGAATATTAGCTAAATGACGAAACGTGGACAACCCGCTTCGCGGGCGATCTTGCGTTCGCTGTCGCGGGGGAAGCGGCCCCGTTCCGCTACTACGCCGTATTTGGCGTCATCGCGTCGGACGCTGACGCGCGAACGCATCGGCCGCGGCGCGATCCGGTTGCGCTCACCCCGCCGCCAACGCCTGCGCCAGTCGTTCGATCAGCGCCCGCACGCGCCGCGGCTGCACCGCACCGCCCGGGTAGACGATCTGCAGGTCGACCTCGCCCGGCGAGAACTCGCGAAGGATCTCGACCAGCGCGCCGGACGCCAGATCCTGCTCGACGTCGAGCAGCGACTTCAGCGCAATCCCGTGCCCCGCGACGCACCACGCGCGCACGAGCGCGCCGTCGTTGGCGACGCGCCGGCCGCGCACCGTCACGCGCTTCGGTTCGTCGTCGATACGGAACGGCCACTCGGCATACAGCTCCTGGCCGAAGCGCATCACGATGCAGTCGTGCGCGGCAAGCTCGGCCGGATGCCGCGGCGTGCCGTGCGCGGCGAGATACGCAGGCGCGGCGCACACCACGCGGCGCGAGCGGCCGAGCGAGCGGCTGCGCAGCGCGCTGTCCGCGAGCTGGCCGCGACGGATCGCGAAGTCGAGCCCCTGCCCGACGAGATCGACGTAGCCGTCGCCGAGATGCAGGTCGACCGTGACGCCCGGGTGCTCGGCCAGGAACGCGTCGACCACCGGCACGACGCGCGCCTGCCCGAGATCGGCCGGCGCGCTCAGCCGCACGGGCCCCGACAGCGTCTGCGCGCCGAGCCGCACGCGGCTTTCGAGTTCGTCGGCCTCGGCGAGCAGGCGCCGCGCGCCCGCGACCAGCGTGCGGCCCTCGTCGGTCAGGCTGATCGCGCGGGTCGTGCGCGTGAGCAGCGCCGCGCCGTAGTGGCGCTCGAGCGCCGTCAGCCGCTCGGAAACCGTGGCAGGCGACAGGCCGACCTCGCGGCCGGCCGCGGCCAGCCCGCCCTTCTCCACGATGCGCAGGAACAGCGCGAGGTTGTCGAGCAGCATTCTTCGCTTCCTCCGAAGGATATTTTCGAAGTCTGCCCAATTATCCGGATGAACCGCAAGCGCTAGAGTGAACGCTCACCTTGCCGACGCCCGCTCGCGCCGGCCTCGACGACGAAAGGACACCCGCCATGGAATACCGCACGCTCGGCCGCTCCGGCCTCAAGGTTCCCGCGCTGAGCTTCGGCGCAGGCACGTTCGGCGGCACCGGCCCGTTGTTCGGCGCCTGGGGCAACACGGACGTCGACGAAGCGCGCCGCCTGGTCGACATCTGCCTCGAAGCCGGCGTCAACCTGTTCGACACCGCCGACGTGTACTCGGACGGCGCATCCGAGCGCGTGCTCGGCGCCGCGATCCACGGCCGGCGCGACCAGGTGCTGATCTCGACCAAGACGGGCCTGCCGACCGGCGATGGCCCGAACGACGCCGGCACGTCGCGCTCACGGCTGATCCGCGCGGTCGACGACGCGCTGCGCCGCCTCGATACCGACTACATCGATCTGCTGCAGCTCCATGCGTTCGACGCGGCCACGCCGGTCGAGGAAGTGATGTCGACGCTGGACGACCTGGTGCGCGCGGGCAAGCTGCGCTACATCGGCGTGTCGAATTTCGCGGGCTGGCAGATCATGAAATCGCTCGCGCTAGCCGACCGGCACGGCTGGTCGCGCTACGTCGCGAACCAGGTCTACTACTCGCTCGTCGGCCGCGACTACGAGTGGGACCTGATGCCGCTCGGCGCGGACCAGGGCCTCGGCGCGCTGGTGTGGAGCCCGCTCGGCTGGGGCCGGCTCACCGGCAAGATCCGCCGCCACGCGCCGCTGCCCGAACGCAGCCGCCTGCACGATACGGCCGGCTTCGGGCCGCCGGTCGACGACGAACGGCTGTACGACGTGGTCGACGCGCTCGACGCGATCGCCGAGGAAACCGGCAGGACCGTGCCGCAGATCGCGCTGAACTGGCTGCTGCAGCGCCCGACCGTGTCGTCGGTGATCATCGGCGCGCGCAACGAGGAACAGTTGCGCCAGAACCTCGGTGCGCTCGGCTGGTCGCTGACCGATGCGCAAGTCGCGAAGCTCGATGCGGCGAGTGCGATCGAAGCGCCGTATCCGCACTTCCCGTATCGCCGGCAGGACGCGTTCGCGCGGCTCAATCCGCCGATGCGCGGGTAAGTGGAGCAGCGGACCGTCGCGCTCCGATGCAATGATGCAACGACGTGGCGACGTGGCGACGTGGCGACGTGGCGACGTAGCGACGTAGCGACGTAGCGACGTAGCGACGTAGCGGCGTGGAGACACAGCGTCGTAACGGCGTAACGGCCTAGCGACATAGCGACGACACGGCGCGACGGCCGTCACCGCGCGGCCAGCACACAGTCGATCATCTCGCCGATCCGCCGCGCGAGCCCGTCCATCCGCTCGGCCGGCACGCCGCCGTAGCCGAGCACGAGCCCGTTGTAACCCGCCGCGGTGCCCGGCAGGCAGAACGACGACAGCGGCCGCAGGATCAGCCCGTGCGCCTGCGCGACGCGGCTCAGTTCCGTGTCGGCCACCGGCACGTCGAGCCGCGCGGACAGATGCATGCCGCCCGCGCCGCCCGACACCGTCAGCCGCGTATTCAGCCGCCGCGCCAGTGCGTCGTGCAGTGCGTCGCGCCGCTCGGCATACACGCGGCGCATGCGCCGCAGATGGCGCGTGAAATGCCCGGCGTCGATGAAATCCGCGAGCGCGCGCTGCTCGACGGCGCGGCCCTGCAGCATCAGTGCGCCCGCCGCGTCGCGCAGCGGCCGCGCAAGCGCGGGCGGCACGACCATGAAGCCGAGCCGCAACGCCGGAAACATCACCTTGCTGAAGGTACCGAGGTAGATCACCGGCGCGTCGTCGGCGAGCCCCTGCACGGCCGCGTGCGGCGTGCCGTGGTGACGGAACTCGCTGTCGTAGTCGTCCTCGACGATCCATGCGCCGGCCGCGCGCGCCTGCGCGACGAGCGCGAGCCGCCGTTCGAGGCTCATCACCGCGCCGAGCGGATATTGGTGCGACGGCGTGATGTAGACGAGCTTCGGCGGACGATCGCGCCAGTCGTCCGGATGCGGCGCGAGCCCCTGCGCATCGACACCGATCGGCTCGACGCGCAGGTCGGCCGCGAGAAACGCGTTGCGCGCGCCGTGGTAGCCGGGATTCTCGATCCATGCGACATCGCCCGCGTCGGCCAGCGCGCGGGCGCACAGGTCGAGCGCGCCCTGCGTGCCGTCGGTGACGATCACCTGCGCGGCGTCGCAGCGCACACCGCGCGACGCGCGCAGATAGCCGGCGATCGCGTCGCGCAGCACCGCGTCGCCTTCCGCGGACTGATAGCCGAGCTGCGCCGGCCCCGCCGAGCGCCATGCGCGCTCGACGCAGCGCCGCCACTGCTCGAGCGGGAACGCGTCGACGGCCGGCACGCCCGGCATGAACGGCAGCGATTCGTCGAGGCCGCTCGTCGCGCGCTCGGCCTGCGCGACGCGCCGCGACAGCGCCGCCGTAGCGCCGGCGGACGCCGCGGCGGCGACCTGCGACCCGCGCAACCCCATCCGGGCGACCACGGTGCCCTGCCGCGTGCCGGTCACGAACCCTTCCGATGCGAGCCGCTCGTACGCGTACAGCACCGAATTGCGTGCGATGCCGAGCTCGTCGGCCAGCGTGCGCGATGCGGCAAGCCGCGTTCCCTCGGCGATCCGGCCGCTCAGGATCGCGTCGCGCAGGCACGCGTACAGCCGCTGCTGCTGCGACATCCGCGTGGCCGCGTGCGGCCCCGCTTCGCGCTCGAAGGTCGACAGCAGCAACGCGTAATCCATCGTGGCTCCAGAATGTGTGAATGTCATGGGTCTACACATGGTGCCACGAACTTTCTATCGTAGAGGTCTGCGCGCGTTTCCGGTCGTGCCGGCAACGCTTCATTCCATCCATCCTCGAAAGGTTCGCGACCATGAACGCTACCGACACCGGCCTGACCGTACGCCGAGTCCGCGAAGACGATTTCGACGACTGGCTGCCGCTGTGGGACGGCTACAACCGCTTCTACGGCCGCTTCGGCGATACCGCGCTGCCGCGCGAGATCACGCAGCTCACGTGGTCGCGCTTCTTCGACGGCTACGAGCCCGTGCATGCGCGTGTCGCGGAACGCGACGGCCGGCTCGTCGGGCTCGTGCATTTCCTGTATCACCGCAGCACGACGCTGGCCGGGCCGACCTGCTATCTGCAGGATCTCTTCACGCTCGAGCGCGAACGCGGCAAGGGCGTGGGCCGCGCATTGATCGAAGCCGTGTACGACGCCGCGCAGGCGCAGCGCGCCGAACGCGTGTACTGGCAGACGCACGAGACGAATCGCACGGCGATGCGGCTCTACGACACCGTCGCGGAAAAAACCGGATTCGTGATCTACCGGAAAGTCTTGCCGCGCTGATCATGCGGCGTGCCGCAGGCCGCAGGCCGCACGCCGCGCGGCCGCGACGGTTTCAATCCAGCGGCCGCGCCTTGATCCACAGGAACAGCGGCACGCGCGACCACTGCTTCAGCGTGTCCGTGTCGGCGCGATCGGGCAGCGGCTCGCGCAGCGACACGATCGCGAAGCCGGCCGCCTCCAGCGCATCCATATAGGCCTGGAGCGGCAGCGACCAGCCCGCGAAGTGCATCGACAGCCCGTCGCGCGTTTCCACGCCCTCGAAATGCTCGCTGCCGAAATACGTGCCTTCGAGCACGAACGGCGCGTCGGGCTGTGGCCCCGCGAAACGGCCGCGATCGCGGAACGGATGCACGAGCGACACGAACAGCAGCCCGCCCGGCTTCAGCACGCGACGTGCCTCGCGCAACGCGGCCGCCATGTCGTCGAGGTCCATCAGCACGTTGTATGCCATCACGATGTCGAAGCTGGCCGGATCGAACGGCAGCGAGGCGGCATCGGCGAGCGCGTAGCGGTGCGCCGATGCCGCGCGACGCGCGGCGTCGAGCATCGCGGGCACCGCGTCGCTAGCGGTCACGTCGTAGCCGAGCGCCTTCAGTTCGCGGCTCACGCGTCCCTCGCCGCAGCCGATCTCCAGTGCGCGACCTGTGCCGCGGCCGAGGTAGGCCGCCAGCCCGTCACGATACTTCCAGAACGCATCGTGGCCCGGCCTGCCGGCCCAGTCGATCCATTGGTCGGCGACGTGCGTCCAGTGTTCCGTGATGGCTTTGCTGTCGGTCATGTTGGCTCCCGATCGGTGTTCGTCGTGCTGGTTCAGGATGCGCATGGTAAGCCGAAGCGGCGGTGCGCGTGAGCGCGTCGCGCGGCACGAGGCCGCCGCGGCCGGTTTCCGTTTCCGGCGGCGGCGTTCTACAGTGGTTACGACGGACGACATGCGCCGCCGGACATCGTTCGCGTTCGGCGCGCGTGCCGATACACCCCCGATTCCGAGGAACTTCCATGCCGAGTATCGTCGCCGGCCCCGCCGATCTGCCGCCGAGCCCCGTCGCCGCCGAAACGCGGATGGTGCACGACGTCGCCACGCTGCAGCCGTCGGACTATCGTTCGGCCGACGGGTCGTCGTGGGTCATCGCCACCCTCACGCCGGCCCCGGACAGCGGCGAAAACGTGACCGGCAATACCTACTTCGATACCGCGAAACGGCAAACCGTCGCAGTGCCCGACGCGCGTCGGCGTTACGCGAACCGCGGCACCTGGCAGGTCGTCGCGAGTTCCAGCCCGTCGGTGCCCGCCACCGGCCGCTACGACTGGCTCACGCTCGCATGGCTGCCGATCAACGGGCGGCCGCTGCCGCAAACGCCCGAGCATCTGTATTCGCCGTTCATTCGCGGCGGCACGATCGTCTATCGGTGGAATCCGGCCGCGCAAGGCGGCGAGCAGTTCGGCAACGTGCGGATGATCTTTCCGGCGTGGCAACGGCAGGTCGCGGACGTGCTGCGCGCCGCGCCCGGCGACGTCGCGCAAGCGGCGGCGGCGCCCGCATCGGCGCTCGATCGCGTGCAGCAGGACGGCAATCCGATGGCCGCCGTGCTCGACTTCGCCGCCGCGCTGCATGAGGAACCGGCCGACCGGATCGCTGCGCGCCTGCCGGCATTGCTGCGCGCGAGCGACCTGCACGAAGTGTCGGCGATCGTGTTTCAGTGCATCGCCGCATCGCGAGAAGCGGACCGGCCGCGCTTCGTCGAGGCGATCAACGGGTCCGTCACCTCGATCGACGACGGCGCGCGCCTGCTCGCCATCGCCTACGGCGCATTCGCGGCCGGCAGGGCGAAGCCGCGTCCGTTCAGTGATGCCGAACAGGCCGCGCGCATCAACGATGTGTTCGCGGCCTTGAAGCAGCGGACGTCGGCACTCGGCGTGCCGGCCGGACAGGGTTCGCCGTGGTACGAATTCTTTACCGCGTACCGGCTTGGCGGTGCGCCTTCCGGCTCGAGCGGAAGCAGGCAGTAATTACCTGGCCTGCGCGAACGTCGGCGGCCTGATGCGTCGCAAGACTTCGACGAAAACGACGTCGTCCTGAATGCCGGCGCCCGGCATGCGATTCGCACGCGTCGGGCGGTGCATGGCGCGCGGTCGCCAAGGGAACCCGTGTGCGTCCCGTAGGGTCGAAACGTCACATGACCGTCGACGGCATCGCGTTCGCCGGTCGATCCACGATCCCCGCACCCTTTTCTCCCCATGTTGAGCATCGGTCCCTTCTCGATCCGCGTCGTCGCGGTAGCCGCCGCCGCGCTGCTGGCGTGGCTCGTTGCCCGTTTCATCCAGCGCCGCCCGCCCGACGGACATCACAAGAGCGCGTCGAGCCTGATCCTCGACGTGCTGCTGCTCGGGCTGGTCGCCGCGCGTATCGGCTATGTCGCGCAATGGTGGCGCGACTACGCGACGACGCCGCGCGCCATCGTCGCGCTCGGTGACGGCGGCTTCGACTGGCGCATCGGCATCGCCGCCGCACTGGCGTTCGCCGTCTGGCGGCTGCGTCGCCTGCCCGCGCTGCGCAAACCCGTGGCGGCCGGCATCGTCGCGGGCCTCGCCGCGTGGGGCATCGCGCAAGGCACGCTGGCGACACTGCAGCGCACCGCGCCGCCGTTCGCCGCGCTGCGGCTCGAAGCGCTCGATGCGACGCCCGTCCTGCCGCAACGCTTTGCAGGCAAGCCGGTCGTGGTGAACCTGTGGGCGACGTGGTGCGCACCGTGCCGGCGCGAGATGCCGCTCCTCGAACAGGCGCAACGCGATCATCCGGGCATTACGGTGCTGATGCTCAACCAGGGGGAAAACGCGCAGGCCGTGCGCGCGTTCCTCGAACAGCAGGGGTTGCGCTTCGACAACGTGCTGCTCGATCCGTCGTTGCATGCGATGCATGCGTACGGATCGCGCGGGCTGCCCACGACGCTGTTCTTCAATGCGAAAGGCGAGCTCGTCGAATCGCACATGGGCGAGCTCACCGCCGCGCGATTGAAGGATGCGGTGGCGCAGCGTTTCGGTCAGTGATGTCGTCGGCAGCCTGCTCGAGGCCACGATCGATCGTCGATGGCAGCGCGCGTTCCCGCAGCCGCGACCGACTCGACCGCCGACACGCCGGCACTTCGACTACCATCGGCGACGCTCACGGCCTCGACAACACCATCACCCGCCCCGACACGCGCTGAAGCTTCAGCCACCCCGTGTCGGCGGTAAACCTGAGCTGCTGCAACGGGAAATCGAATCCCGCCTTCTGCGCGGCGCTGACCACCGCATCGGCAATCCAGCGAATCAGTTCCTTTCCTTCGTCGGTCGTCTGGTGACCGTTCTGGACACCGTAGAAATAGCGGTTCCCTGCATTGACTTCGTTCTGCAGCTGCATCCAGTGCCCCGGGAGGCCGGGCAGGGTCCTGAACAGGTCGGCCACGCGCTGCGTCGTCAGGCCGCGCGCCCACAACGCGCCGTTCACGGCGGGCCGCGCCAGGTTGTGACGGTCTGCGTCCTGTGCCTGTCCCTTGATCTCGCCTTTCAGACTATCGGGTTTCGTCATCGCACTGTCCTCGTGAGGGCCCGGTAACGGGCCGATTGAATGAATAATGCCGCCGAATAGCGAGCGCACGCGCGTCTTGCACGATACCGCTAATCTCAAAATTGATCGCCTGTCAGGTATATCAGGCCGGCGTCCGGTAATATCGCGCGCAAAAATCATCCTCGTCCGATAGGCGTCGCGACAGCAGGCCGATATGCTTCGTCGGGTGCGGTGCCGGTGAAATGCCCTGTTCAAGTTCGGAGTGAGCCGGTCATCGAGCTTCATCGGCGCCGCACCCCGCTTCGTTGCGATCCGGCTTCGGCGCGGGCGCTCGATGGTGGCCGGTGGGCGCGGCCACGACAGGGAAAGACGATGTTGAAACAACACGCTGCCATATGCGAACGCCGAGCGTCTGCGCCGAAGCCGGATCCCTCCCGCCATTCCCTTCATTCCCGCCTGCACACCCCGCCATTATTCAAAAAAGCGTGACACGCATCGATATAATTTCCGAGATATATCGAACGGCACTCCATTGAATTTTCATCATTAAATCGGACTGTTTCGGTTTCCGATTTTCTGAACAATTCCCATTCCCGGTCGAATATTTTTTCATTTATTTTTCGCCATGCTGACTGAACCGTGTTTGAAACTGCAAGCGTTTGCGAGACACGGTGAAGTGCCTTATCCATCGACTTCCAGGAGGAAAGCATGGCCGACTCTCAAACGTCCTCGAATCGCGCCGGCGAGTTTTCGATTCCGCCGAACACCGACTTCCGCGCGATTTTCTTCGCGAATGCTGCCGAGCAGCAGCACATCAAGCTCTTCATCGGCGACAGCAAGGAACCGGCCGCTTATCACAAGCTGACCACGCGCGACGGCCCGCGCGAGGCCACGCTGAATTCGGGCAACGGCAAGCTCCGCTTCGAAGTGACGGTAAACGGCAAGACGTCGGCCACCGATGCGCGCCTCGCGCCGATCAGCGGCAAGAAATCGGACGGTTCGCCGTTCACCGTCAACTTCGGGATCGTCGTGTCGGAAGACGGTCACGACAGCGACTACAACGACGGCATCGTCGTGCTGCAGTGGCCGATCGGCTGACCTGACGCACGATCGGCGGCCGCGCCGTGCCGGCCCACCGTCGTCTGGCCGGCCAGCGGTTCGCGCCCATCAAGCGGGCCCTCACGCAGCACCCCAATCCAGAACAGCGTTATCACAGGAGACTTCCATGCCGCTTCTTTCGGCTTCGATCAACAGCGCACCCGTCGTCACGTCCGAGACGTACGTCGACATCCCCGGCCTGCATATCGACATCGCCAAGGCAGAGATTCGCGACGGGAAACTGCAGGTCATCCTCAACGTGCCGACGCCGTACGCGACCGGCAACAATTTCCCCGGCATCTATTTCGCGATCGCGACCGACAAAGGCGTCGTCGCGGACGGCTGCTTCACCTATTCGTCGAAGGTGCCCGAAAGCACTGGGCGCATGCCGTTCACGCTCGTCGCGACGATCGACGTCGGGAGCGGCGTCACGTTCGTGAAAGGGCAGTGGAAAAGCGTGCGCGGCAGCGCGATGCATATCGATTCGTACGCGAGCATTTCCGCGATCGGTGACACGGCCGCGCAATCGTCGTCGCAAGGCGGCGGGAATCAGGGCACCGAAACCGGCGGCGGTGCCGGCAACATCGGCGGCGGCGGCGAACGCGACGGCACGTTCAACCTGCCGCCGAACATCAAGTTCGGCGTGACCGCACTCACCAACGCGGCGAACGACCAGACGATCGACATCTACATCGACGACAACCCGAAACCGGCCGCCACGTTCAAGGGCGCGGGCGTGCAGGACCAGAACCTCGGCACGAAAGTGCTCGACTCCGGCAAGGGGCGCGTACGCGTGATCGTGACGGCGAACGGCAAGCCATCGCGCCTCGGCTCGCGGCAAATCGATCTCTTCAAGAAGTCGTACTTCGGAATCGTCGGCTCGGAAGACGGCACCGACGACGACTACAACGACGGCATCGTGTTCCTGAACTGGCCGCTGGGCTGAACCCGGCGATGCGCGGCGCGGCAAGGCGTGCGCGCCGCCGTCGAAGCCGCAATGGCGACGGGGCCAACCGCCCCGGCCACCCGTTGTGAAGCGATTCATTCGAGCAGTCATTTGCAGTCCCACGCCGCGCTCCGCGCGCGACGACGGCGAGATCCGCTCACCGGCCGCGCGATGCGAGACATTCCATCAAGACGAGGAAGACATGTCACAACCGTTTACCCATGACGATCTGTACGCCCTGCTGCAACTTGCCGGCAACGATGCAACCGCCGTGCAATCGAACGGCGACCAGGCCGTGCTCGACCGGATGCGTCAGTTCATGACCGCGCAGCTCGTGGAAAAGCTGCCGCAATACGATGTGTTCGTCGACATCGCGACCATCCCGTACAGCTTCGATGTCGGCAGCTGGCAGAACAAGGTGAAGGCCGATACGGCCGGGCAGGTGATCGCCTGCACGGTGACGTGGGCCGGCGCGCCCGGCGTGCTGCCCGGCGCGGCGGCGAAATTCGGCGTCGGTGCGGTGGTCAACTACTTCTCGAAGGCGACGCCGCAACCGCAACCCACGCAACCGGACACCACGACGACCGGCGGCGGCGAACGCGACGGCATCTTCAACCTGCCGCCGAACATTGCATTCGGCGTGACGGCGCTCGTCAATTCGTCCGCGCAGCAGACGATCGAAGTCTTCGTCGACGACAACCCGAAACCGGCCGCAACGTTCCAGGGCGCCGGCACGCAGGACGCGAACCTGAACACGCAGATCGTGAACTCGGGCAAGGGGAAGGTGCGCGTGGTCGTGACGGCGAACGGCAAGCCGTCGAAGATCGGTTCGCGCCAGGTCGACATCTTCAAGAAGACCTATTTCGGACTGGTCGGCTCCGAAGACGGTACGGACGGCGACTACAACGACGGCATCGCGATCCTGAACTGGCCGCTGGGTTGACGGGCTGACCGTCAAACGGAAGGCAAGCACCGGGCGCCGATTCGCCAGGCGCTTGCCTTTATTGCTTCCGATGCCCGCCGGGAACATCGCATACGGGCATGACGAGCACCAGATGGATAGCCTGAAACATGACGTGGTCGCGCCTGCACACGGTACGCCGGGCGAGCACGCGCGACGTCGCGACATCAGCCGTCACGCCGGGCGCCACGCTGCGACATCGCGAGCGGCGACGTCAAGCTGGCCGCGGCCAACTGCGTGCGCGCGGCGTAGGCCACGCGGTTGAACGCGACACGCTGCTCACCCTTCAGTTTCGCTGCCTTCGCCGCCTGCACGAGGCCGGTCGGATCGACAAGACGGCCGTGTCGGCGGACCTCGAAGTGCAGATGCGGGCCGGTCGCGGTCCCGGTACTGCCGACCGCGCCCACCCGTTGACCTCGGGCGACCCGCGCACCGGTTCGCAGCGTGGGCTCGAACGCCGACAAGTGCGCGTAGTACGACGCATAGCCACCGTCATGACGGATCACCACATACTTGCCGTAACCGCCCGGCTCGGTGCCGATGAACGTCACGACGCCGCGCTCGGAGGCATGGACGGCGCGCCCTGTCGGCGCGGCGAGATCGACGCCCGAATGCACGTGGCGCGCGCCGGTCACCGGATGCACGCGCGCGCCGAAGCGCGAACTGGTGCGAGTCGACCGGACCGGCATCGCGAACCGGGTGCCGTCGAACGGCATGCCGTCGAGATCGTAATAGGCGCCCGGCACCGCCGCTCCGGGGGCGAACCACACGGCCGCGACGCGCCGGCCGCGAAAGCGGATGTCGAGCGCCGTCACGCGCACGCCGTCCGGCAGTGCCGCATCGTCATCGGATTCGAATGCGACACGGAAGGTGTCGCCGGTCGCGCCGTGCAGCTTCGGGTCGATACGACCGGCCAACATGCGCGTCAGCTGCGCCACGACACCGTCGGGCAATTCGGCGCGCGCCAGCGACGCATGCAGGCTGCCGGTGATCGCACCGGCCCGCGCGCCGCTCTCCCGCTCCGCGAGCACGAACGGTTGCGCGGACGCCAGCTCGACCCGACGCGATGCGAATGCCGAAGGCGTGCCGATCGCGGGAAGATGCGATGCAAAACCATAATCGAAACGCCCTGCGTAACCCCGCTCGATCGCACCCCGTGCCGCATCGCAAAGGACAACGTACGGCGCACAGGCGCCGGCACGCACGACGAACATGCCGGGATAGGCCTCCGCACGCACACGCACCGCCTGCGCATCCGCCACGATGCGCGGAACCACCGTCGACGCAAGCAAGCCGCCCCAGACGGTGCGGGCGGAATTGAAGAAAGGCACGTCGACAAGGTCAGCCGCTTGCGCCGCCACGGGCGCGGACGGCACGGCACCGGAGGATGCCAGCGCCATCGCGCCCTGTGTGCCGGCAAGCCACGCCGCCGCGATGACACCGCGCAACAGCGCGCGGCGAACGGGAAAGCGGATGGCGCCGCGTTGCGCGGATCGACCTTGTTCGCGTGCGAGACGTAAACACAGGTCGAACCGCATCGCGTCGTCACTCGCTATCCATGAAAATTTGAAATGAACCGGGTATCGCGGAGGAAAGAGCGTCGCGATCCGGTAGCCTGGAGGCGAGTGTACTGGCGCGACCAACATCGCCGAATAGGACCAATCCGATTTGTTCAGATGTTGTCTTAGTACATGAACGAAAGACAAAAGTCGCCGTAAAAATGCGCGGGATGCGCCCCTTCGGTCGCGTGACACCCCGCATGGCTGTACAGTCGAGGGTTGCCCGCGCACGCGCGCATGCCCGCCGGGCCACGGCGGGTGCGCCGCCCGTCGCGCCTTCTGTCCTCAACCCGGAATCCCGTCATGTTTCTCGATCATCTTCATCCGGAACGCTGGACGTTCCTGTGGAACGCGTTGTCCACGCTGTCGCTCAGGCTCTGCTCCGCCCTCGCGCTGCTCGTCGCGGGCTGGTGGCTGTCGAAACGCATCGGCAACTGGCTGAGCCGGCTGCTCGCGAACAAGGAGCGCGTCGACGACACGCTGCGGCCGATCCTCTGCGACGTCGCCGTGTGGGGCATCCGCATCGTCGCGATCGTCGGCGCGCTGTCGCAGCTGGGCATCGAAACCGCGAGCATCGTCGCGGTGCTCGGCGCGGCCGGCCTCGCGATCGGGCTCGCACTGCAGGGCACGATGCAGAACATCGCGGCCGGCATCATGCTGTTGCTGCTGCGGCCGTTCAAGGTGGGCGACTACATCGACGGCGGCTCGAGCGTCGCGGGGACGGTGGACGAAGTCGGCCTCTTCATGACGCGGCTGACGAAGCCGGACGGCATCTGCGAATATGTGCCGAACAGCGCGCTGTGGGGCAGCGCGATCCGCAATTACACGCGCAATCCGACGCGCCGTCTCGATCTCGAGGTGGAAGTGTCGGTGCACGACGACATCGATCGCGCGCTCGACGCGCTGCGCGCGCTGGCCGAAGCCGATCCCGACGTGCTGACGGAACCGGCACCGGACGTGATGGTGATGCGCTTCGACGACAGCACGGCGATCGCGAACATGCGCGTGTGGACGCACACCGACAAGTTCTGGGCGATGCGCTGGCGCCTCGCGCGCCAGGTGCGCAAGACGCTCGCCGATGCGGACTGCGCGTTGCCGATCCGCACGCGCGAACTGCACATCGTGCATGACGCCGAACAGCAGCGCCGAGCCGACCCGCGCCGCGTACAGGCGTCGTAAGACCTCGGGGCGCACGAGCGCGCATGGCGCGCTGCGCCGTGCGCCCCGCTCGCATCACATCCTGACGATATCGAGCAGCGCCTTCCTGCCGCTCTTGTAAGTGAATACCGAGATCGCACCGTGCTTCAGGTCGCCCTGCGGCGTGAAGCTCGTTTCGCCGATCACGCCGCGATAGTCGGTCGCCGGCATCGCGGCGAGCACCTTCGCCGGGTCCGTCGAGTTCGCGCGCTTCATCGCGTCGACGATGATGTACACCGCGTCGTACGAGAACGGTGCATACACCTGCATCGGCTGGCGATAGCGCGCCTCGTAACGTTTCACGAACGCCGCGCCGCCCGGCATCTTCTCGAGCGCGATGCCGGCTTCCGAGCACACGACGTTGTCCGATGCCGGGCCCGCGAGCTTCGGCAGGTCGGTCGAGCACACGCCGTCGCCGGCGAGGATCTTCGCGCGCATGCCGAGCTGGCGCGCCTGCTTCGCGAGCGGACCGCCCGTCGCGTCCATCCCGCCGTACATGATCGCGTCGGGGTTCTCGCCCTTGATCTTCGTGAGGATCGCGCGGAAGTCGATCGCCTTGTCGTTGGTCGCATCGCGCGAGACGATCTTCATCCCGGCCGCTTTCGCCGCCTTTTCGAACTCGGTCGCGAGGCCCTGCCCGTACGCGGTCGAATCGTCGACCACGGCGACCGTCCTGATGCCCAGGTGCTTCGCCGCGTACATCGCGAGCGCGGGCCCTTGCTGCGCATCGGTCGCGACGACGCGATAGGTCGTCTTGAAGCCCTGCTGCGTGTAGGTCGGGTTGGTCGCGGCCTGCGAGATCTGCACGACGCCGCCGTCGCGATAGACGCGCGATGCGGGAATCGACGTACCCGAGTTGTGATGGCCGACGACGCCGACCACCTTGTCGTCGACGAGCCGCTGCGCGATCTGCGTCGCGGTGCGCGGGTCGCCCGCGTCGTCCTGCGCGTCGAGCTGCAGCGTGACCTTTCTGCCGCCGATCGCGAGCCCCTTCGCGTTGATTTCCTCGACCGCGAGCCGCGCGCCGTTCTCGCTGTCCTTGCCGAGATGCGCGATCGCGCCGGTCAGCGGCGCGACGTGCCCGATGCGCACGATCTCGTCCGCGTGCGCGGACAGCGCGAATAGTGCACACGCCAGCGCGACCGCGCATGCCGCCTTGTTCCGATGCCGATTCCGATTCATGTTCGTCTCCTTCCTTTTCGCTATTGGTTCGTGATCCGTACCATCGTCGATTGCGGGCAAAGCGATGCGCTCACGCGCGCCCTTCGAAGCCGAGCAGCACGTTCACCGCGTTGATACCGATTTCCTCGACCATGTAGCCGCCTTCCATCACGAACAGCGTCGGCAGGTTCAGGCGCGCGAGCGCGGCGCCGATCCGCAGGTAGTCGGGCGAGCGCAGCTTGAAATGGCTGATCGGATCGTGCTCGAACGTGTCGACGCCGAGCGACACGACGAGCAGGTCGGGCGCGTGCTTCGCGATCGCGGCAGTGGCCTGGCCGAGCGCCGCCGAGTAGGTGTCCCACTGCGTGCCCTTCGGCAGCGGCAGGTTCAGGTTGAAGCCTTCGCCCGCGCCCGCGCCGCGCTCGTCGGCATGGCCCGAGAAGTACGGATACGACACCGCCGGCTCGCCGTGCAGCGACGCGAACAACACGTCCGAACGCTCGTAGAAGATGTCTTGCGTGCCGTTGCCATGGTGGAAGTCGACGTCCAGCACCGCGACGCGCGCCGCACCGCTCGCGATGCCGTGCTGCGCGGCGATCGCCGCGTTGTTCAGATAGCAGTAGCCGCCCATGTACTCGCGGCCCGCATGGTGGCCGGGCGGACGGCACAGCGCGAACGCCGCGCGCGCGCTGCCGTTCGCCAGCAGGTCGGCGCCGGTGAGCGCCGAGTTCGCGCTCGCGCTCACCGCGTCCCACGTGCCGGCGTTGATCGGCGCACCGGCATCCATCGCGAAGAAGCCGAGCTTGCCGTCGATGAAGTCGGGCAGCGTCGCCGCCGACGGCATCGCGCGCACCGGCCACACGAGCGGCAGCGCCTGGCAGGTGCGGCCGGTCGCGGCCCATTCGTCCCATGCGCCGGCGAGAAAGTCGACATAGCGCGCGCTGTGCGCGCCGGCATAGCTCGAGCGGTCGAACGCGCGCGGCGCGATCACGTCGCCGAGGCCGGCCGCGCGGACCTGCGCGAGCACCGTTTCGGCGCGAAGGGGGTTCTCGAACGAATCGGTGATCGCGCCGTCCTTCAGTTCGACGCCGCGGTGCAGATGGTGATCGCTGCTGTAGACCGTGAGCATGGTTGACCGTTGCAGTGAAGGCTGTGAGGGGTGGCAACAGTCTATTGAGGGCAGCCGGCAATAACTTTGCTTTTCAACTCTTCGTTTCGTACAATTTTGAGAAAACCGTCTACGGAGACCCTGAAATGAGCAAAAATCGCGCTTCGGTGGAGCTGGACGGTGTCGATCGCGCGATGCTCCGCCTGCTGCAGGAAGACGGCGCGCTGTCCAACGCGACGCTCGGCGAACGGTTGGCGCTGAGCGTCACGCCGTGCTGGCGGCGGCGCAAGCGGCTCGAGGACGAAGGCGTGATCACCGGCTACCAGGCGAACCTCGACCGCCGCGCGCTCGGCATGAACGTGTTCGCGTTCGTGCAGGTCACGTTCAACATGCATTCGGACCAGGATTCGGATCACTTCGAGGACGTGATGCGGCGTCACGACGAAGTGACGTCGTGCCACAAGATCACCGGCGCGGCCGACTACATCCTGCAGGTCGTCGCCGCCGATCTCGACACGTATGCGGAATTCGTCGAACGCGTGCTGAGAAAGCAGGCCGGCGTGTCGTCGATCCAGTCGAGCCTCGCGCTGCGCGAGGTCAAGTTCTCGTCGCGCGTGCCGGTGCCGGATGCGTGATCGATCAAGCGCCCGTGCACGGGCATCCGCTGTCGACCTTCATCCCATGGAGCGCTACCGCATGAAACATTGCATTCCTTCCGCACCGCTTGCCGCCGCGATCGCTCTCGCGTTTGCATTGGGCGCGTGCGCGACGCAACCGCCTGCCCCGCTTCCACCCAATGTCGCCGGGCAGGACCCGCAGGGCACGCAGACCGCCCAGGCTACCGAAGCCGCCCCGCCGATGGTCGGCGGCGATCGCGACGCGCACGGCTGCATCGGCTCGGCCGGTTATGCCTGGTGCGACACGACCCGACAATGCGAGCGCCCGTGGGAACTTGCGAAGGCGCATGGCTTCGCGAACTCGGCGCAGGGATACGAGCAGTTCTGCCGGAACGGCGCAGCGAAGTGAAGTAATGCGATGTGACCGGGTCGCGATGCAACGTCGCGCCCCGATGAAGTGCAAGCGCGATGCGCGCGTTTCGCCCCGCTGATCCCGCCGTTTTTCCCGTTCCGCGCACCGTCATTCCGGAAACCCGGACACACAAAAAACCCCACGAAATCAGGGATATTCCGCGCGAGCGACACGGCAATCGAGTTCGGTTATATTACGCGCCCCTTGCCATCCCGCCCCGCGGAACGCATTGCGCGCGGCCGCTTTCGACGCGGTCTGAAACGCCTTCCGGCGAGGCCCGCAGCAAGGGCCTGCGCGCCCGTCGCACGACCGCGAAGCAGCCGATTGCACGCGTACATGAAGCCGATCCGAAGGTGTCCTTCGCAACGGCCTCGCGTGCGCAAATGCAACGGTGAACGCGGTCGGTCCGGAATTCCGGATTCGCGATCCGGATCTCCGGATGCGCGATCCGGTTGCGAATCCGCATCGGCCGGGCGGCATGGCAAACCGATGCATCCAAGTTGAAAAAGGGATCTGCTGTGATCAAAACGTTACGGGTAATACTGTCGGCGCTCGCGCTGTGCGTCGCGACGTCGTCCGCGCATGCCGCCGATACGAAGAAGGTCGACGTCCTGCTGGTGGGCGGCGGCATCATGAGCTCGACGCTCGGCGTGTGGCTGCACGAGCTGCAGCCCGACTGGTCGATGACGATGGTCGAGCGCCTCGACGGCGTCGCACTGGAAAGCTCGAACGGCTGGAACAACGCGGGCACCGGCCACTCGGCGCTCGCCGAGCTGAACTACACGCCGGAGAAGGCGGACGGCAAGATCGACATCTCGAAGGCGATCGAGATCAACGAGTCGTTCCAGATCTCGCGCCAGTTCTGGGCCTGGCAGGTCCGGCAGGGCGTGCTGAAGAACCCGCACTCGTTCATCAACTCGACGCCGCACATGAGCTTCGTGTGGGGCGACGACAACGTCCGCTTCCTGAAGAAGCGCTACGACGCGCTGCAGGCGAGCCCGCTGTTCCGCGGCATGCAGTATTCGGAAGACTACGACCAGATCAAGCAGTGGGTGCCGCTGATGATGGAAGGCCGCGACCGCAACCAGAAGGTCGCGGCAACGTGGACGCCGATCGGCACCGACGTGAACTTCGGCGAGATCACGCGCCAGTTCGTCGGCTACCTGAAGACCCAGCCGAACTTCACGCTGTCGCTGTCGAGCGAAGTGCGCGAGATCTCGCGCAACGCGGACGGCACGTGGCACGTGTCGTGGGTGAAGCTGCATTCGGACGAACCGCCGCAGGCCGTCGACGCGAAGTTCGTGTTCATCGGCGCGGGCGGCGGTGCGCTGCACCTGCTGCAGGCGTCGGGCATCCCCGAGGCGAAGGACTACGGCGCGTTTCCCGTGGGCGGCTCGTTCCTCGTGACCGACAACCCCGAGGTCGTGAAGCGCCACCTCGCGAAGGCGTACGGCAAGGCGTCGGTCGGCTCGCCGCCGATGTCGGTGCCGCACCTCGACACGCGCATCATCGACGGCAAGAAGATCATCCTGTTCGGACCGTTCGCGACGTTCTCGACCAAGTTCCTGAAGAACGGCTCGTACTTCGACCTCGCGAAGAGCACCAACCTGCACAACGTCGCGCCGATGATGCGCGTGGGCGTCGACGAATTCCCGCTCGTCGAGTATCTCGCCGGCCAGCTGATGCTGTCCGACGACGACCGCTTCAACGCGCTGAAGGAATACTTCCCGGACGCGAAGAAGGAAGACTGGCGCCTGTGGCAGGCCGGCCAGCGCGTGCAGATCATCAAGCGCGACCCGAAGAAGGGTGGCGTGCTGAAGCTCGGCACCGAGATCGTCAGCTCGCAGGACGGCAGCATCGCGGGCCTGCTCGGCGCATCGCCGGGCGCGTCGACGGCCGCGCCGATCATGCTGAGCCTGATGCAGAAGGTGTTCAAGGACAAGGTCGCGACGCCCGAATGGCAGCAGAAGCTCCGCCAGATCGTGCCGAGCTACGGCACGAAGCTGAACGACAGCCCGGCGAAGGTCGTCGAGGAATGGACCTATACGAGCGGCGTGCTGCAGCTGTCGCCGCCGCCGAAGATCGACCTGACGGCGCCGTCGCAGGCGACGGGCACTGCTCCGGCGCGCCCCGCGAAGGCGGCGGCCGACATGGCGCTGTAACGCGTCCGGTCCCGTTTCGCCGCATCGCACGGCCGCCCTTCGGGGCGGCCGTTTTTCATCGCGAATGCGGACGGCGCTGCGTGCTGCGTCCTGCGTAGGCTTCACCGGCTGCCATACCGCCCGCCGCACCACGGCCGATCGCCCGCTGCGGGGGCCGTCCGCCACCGGCCCTCCGCCACCGGCCCTCCGCCACCGGCCCTCCGCCACCGGCCGACCCGCTGCCGATGACCCCGCTGCGGGCCGCGCGGGGCCGGTCGCCCCAGCCACCGTCCCGCATCCGCTAGAATTGCGGGCACGCGCGACACCGTCGCCACCGATCCACCATCCGCATCGACGCGGTCCACGCGACCGCCGGTGCGGCCCGCGCCCGAGCCGCGCGAGCGCCGCACTTCGTTGCCGCGCCCGCCCGGGCGCGCCACCAACCGAATTCAGCTGGAGAAAGACCGTGTTTACTTGCCGAAACCAGAGCTGCGGCACGCAGTGGGAAACGTCCGACGTCGTCATCAAGGACGAAGGCCAGGGGCTGCTGTTCCGCTGCCCGCTGTGCGGCGCGCGCAACTATCTCGAACGCTTCGAGGACGATGAAGGCAACGTCGCCTACGAACAGATGGAAGGCAAGCCTTACCTCGGAGACCTCGAATGACGCAGCCGACCGCCACGCCCTTCAGCGCGCTGCCGCTGACGCCCGCCACGCTCGCGAACCTCGCGCAGCTCGGCTATGTCGACATGACGCCGATCCAGGCCGCGAGCCTGCCGGTCGCGCTGGCCGGCCAGGACCTGATCGCGCAGGCGAAGACGGGCAGCGGCAAGACCGCCGCGTTCTCGCTCGCGCTGCTGGCGCGCCTCGACGCGCGCCGCTTCGACGTGCAGGCGATGATCCTGTGCCCGACCCGCGAGCTCGCCGACCAGGTCGCGCAGGAAGTGCGCCGCCTCGCGCGCGCCGAGGAAAACGTGAAGGTGCTGACGCTGTGCGGCGGCACGCCGATGCGCCCGCAGGCGCAGAGCCTCGAGCACGGTGCGCACATCGTCGTCGGCACGCCGGGCCGCATCATGGATCACCTCGACCGCGGCAACCTGAAGCTCGACGCGCTGAACACGCTCGTGCTCGACGAAGCCGACCGGATGCTCGACATGGGCTTCTTCGACGACATCGCGAAAGTCGCGCGCATGTGCCCGACGACGCGCCAGACGCTGCTGTTCTCGGCGACCTACCCGGACGGCATCGCGAAGCTGAGCCAGCAGTTCCTGCGCAATCCGAAGGAAGTGAAGCTCGAGGAGCGCCACGACGACAGCAAGATCCGCCAGCGCTTCTACGAAGTGACGGAAACCGAGCGGCTGCACGCGGTCGGCCAGTTGCTGAACCACTACCGGCCGGTGAGCACGATCGCGTTCTGCAACACCAAGCAGCAATGCCGCGACCTGCTCGACGTGCTGCACGCGCAGGGCTTCCACGCACTCGCGCTGCACGGCGAGCTCGAACAGCGCGAGCGCGACCAGGTGCTGATCCAGTTCGCGAACCGCAGCTGCTCGGTGCTGGTCGCGACCGACGTGGCCGCGCGCGGGCTCGACATCGCGCAGCTCGAGGCCGTGATCAACGTCGACGTGACGCCCGACCCCGAAGTGCACGTGCACCGCATCGGCCGCACCGGCCGCGCGGACCAGGAAGGCTGGGCGCTGAGCCTCGCCAGCATGGACGAGATGGGCCGCGTCGGCGCGATCGAGCAGGCGCAGAAGCGCGACGTCGAATGGCATCCGCTCGCGGAACTGAAGCCGGCCGGCAACGACACGCTGCTGCCGCCGATGGAAACGCTGCAGATCCTCGGCGGACGCAAGGACAAGATCCGCCCGGGCGACGTGCTCGGCGCGCTGACCGGCGATGCGGGGTTCGACGGCAAGCAGATCGGCAAGATCAACGTGACCGAGTTCTCGACCTATGTCGCGGTCGAGCGTGGCGTCGCGCGCGACGCGCTGCGCAAGCTCAATGCGGGGAAGATCAAGGGCAAGCGGGTCAAGGTCCGGTTGATGGACGAAGAGTGACGCGGTGATGCCGGCGCGCGCCGCAATCCTTATGCGGCGCGCCCGCCCAGCATCGCCAGATACTGCCGTACCGCGCCCCATTCCCCGCCGCTGCGGCTGAGCGCGACGAGTTCGGACCCCGGCACGCTGCCGGCGAGTTTCCGGTACACGACGTTCGGCGCCGCGATCCGGCTGAGCGGCGCCGGCACCAGCGCCACGCCGAGACCGGCGCCCGTCAGCGCCAGCACCGACAGCGTGCTGCTCACCTTGTGCGCGATGTGCGGCGTCTTGCCGAGCACCCGCCGCAGGATCGCCAACTGCCCTTCGTCGTCGCCGTCGGCGGCATAGAAAATGAACGGTTCGTCCGCGAGCGCCGCGACGCTCACCGAGCGCCGCTTCGCGAGCGCATGCCGGTCGCTCATCATCACGTCCCACGCCCAGCTGCCGATCGTGCGCACGGCCAGCTTCGGATCGAACGCCGTGCCGAAGGCCGGGCAGTAGCCGATGTCGAGCCGGCCCGCCAGGATCGCGTCCTGCTGCGCGGCCGGCGCCATTTCGTGCAGGTCGAGCGCCACTTCCGGCCACGCCGCGTGAAACGCGCTCAGGTCGTCGGACAGCCGCCCCGTCGCGACCGCATTGCCGACGAAGCCGATCCGCACCACGCCCGTCTCGCCGCGCGCCGCGCGCTGCACGACCGTCTTCGCGCGCGCGGCCTGCTCGAGCGTGTGCCGCGCTTCGGCCACGAGCAAGCGGCCCGCGTCGGTCAGCAGCACCTTGCGGGTGCTGCGCTCGAACAGCGTCGCGCCGAGTTCCTCCTCGAGCGCGCGGATCTGCGCGCTCAACGCGGGCTGCACGATATGGAGCCGCTCCGCCGCGCGGCCGAAATGCCCTTCTTCGGCAACCGCGAGAAAGTAGCGCAAATGGCGAAGGTCCATACGGTCGATTGATCACCCGAAACAATTAATCTCGAAATTTAATCTATTGGAATGAAAAATCAAGCGCGCGCATCCTGATGGTGATCCGCTGCGTCGCAGCCCACCTGCAAGGAGCCCCGTCGTGTCCGACCGCAACCGCATCGATGTTCACCAGCATGTCGTCCCGCCGTTCTGGGCCGCAGCCCTCCCGTCGCACGGCGGCGATCCGTCCGGCTGGGGCAGCCCGACCTGGAGCCCGGAAGCCGCGCTTGCGTTCATGGACTCGCTGGAGATCCAGACCAGCGTGCTGTCGCTGACGGCGCCCGGCGTGCAGGGCTGGAACGGCCAGGCCAAGCGCGACATGGCGCGCCAGGTCAACGAATACGTGGCCGGCCTCGTCGCGCAACGGCCGACCCGCTTCGGCAACTTCGCGACGCTGCCGCTGCCCGACGTCGACGGCACGCTCGCCGAGATCGATCACGCGTTCGACACGCTGAAGGCCGACGGCGTCGTGCTGCTCAGCAACTACGGCGGCACCTATCTCGGCGATGCTGCATTCGACGCCGTGTGGGCCGCGCTGGATCGCCGCCACGCGGTGGTGTTCATTCATCCGGCCAAGCCCGCGATCGACGTGCTGCCCGGCATGCCCGGCCCGCTGCTCGACTACCCGTTCGATACGACGCGCACCGCGCTGCAGCTCGTGCTCAACGGCGTGATCGCGCGCTACCCGAACGTGCGCATCATCCTGTCGCACGCCGGCGGCTTCCTGCCGTACACTGCGTACCGCTTTGCCGAACTCGCGCCGGGCGTGCGCAACGACGTGCCGGATCGCGACGGGCTGCTCGACCTGCTGCGCACGTTCTACTTCGACACCGCGCTGTCGTCGCCGTCCGCGCTGCCGAGCCTCACCGCGTTCGCGCAACCGGATCGCGTGCTGTACGGCAGCGACTTCCCGTATGCGCCGCCGGCCGTCGGCACGTCGTTCACCGCGGCGCAGGACGCGTATGCCGCGCTGGGCGCCGACCGGCACGCCGCGCTCAATCGCGCGAACGCGCTGCCGCTGTTCCCGCGCCTCGCCGCACTCGCGCGATAACGCGCGACGCAGTGCCGCGTGACGCCCCATCGCGGCGGCGTCACGCGCGCAACCGCCCGCGGCCGTCCGCGCCGCGCGGCACCGTCAGAACGGAATGACGGCCTTCGCCCAAACGGCCTCGCCGGCCGGCCGGTTGCGCACGAAGAATTCCTTCACGACGCGCGCTTCCAGGCTGACCTTGCCGAACTGGTAACGGACACCGGGGCCGATCGCGAACGTCTGTCCGCGAAAGCCGTCGCCCGCGACCGGCTGGCCGTTCTGCATGTCGTCGGTGGTCTGCTTGACGAAGTAGCCCGACAGCCCGACGCGCGCCTTCGGCGTGACCGCGTAGCTCGCCGAGTAATCGATGTGGAACAGGTTGCCCGAGTGGTAATGGGTGTCGTTGTTCGGCGAGTTGAAGCTGTACGTGATCTTCGCGGACACCTCGATCTTGTCGTTCGGCAGCCACGTCACGCCGAACACCGGCCGCGCGGTGTAGTAGTTCTTGCCGGTATTCAGCGCCGCATGCATGTCGTACTGGCCGGTCGGGAACACGAATTCGATCGCCGCGACGGTGCGCAACGCGCCCGATCCCCACGCGATCAGCGCGGGGCTGACGATCAGGTCGCCGAGATTGGTGCGGTCGAACGACGCGCCGCCCGCATCCAGCGCCAGATGCTCCATCGGCAGCACCGCATACGCACCGTAGCGCCCGCCGAGCACCGACAGGTTCGACATCCACACGACGCGCGGAATCAGCACGTCGGCATCGAGCTTGAATCCTGGCACCGAACCGTTGCCGTGCGAATCGTTGAAGCGCGATGCATGGTAGTGCGTGTAGTACAGCAGCGCGTACAGCCCGGCCGGCGGCAGCGCGCCGGCGAAGAACGCTTCCGCGCCCTCGCCGATCGTGTCGCCGCCGCCCTCCGTTGCAAACGCGCCGGTGCTCAGCGCCATGCCCGCGCACGCGGCGAGCGAAACCAGTCCGAATGCAGCCTTTCGTTTCATCGATGTCTCCAATATTCGTTCTACTGAATTGATTTTTTATGGTCGTCCCGCGCGCCGCCCCCGCCGGCTATTCGTTGAAGTGCTCGATCACGAGCCGGTTGAAGCGCGCCGCGTGCTCGATCTGCGTCCAGTGTCCGCAGCGGCCGAACACGTGCAGCTGCGCATTCGGCAGCAGTTCCAGCAGCCGCGTCGAGCTGTCGAGCGGAATGACGCGGTCCTCGCGGCCGTGCACGATCAGCGTCTCGTGCGGCAGCGCGCGCAGTTTCGCCTCGTCGCTCGCGAGCGCATCGACCCAGCGCTGACGCGGCGCGGGAAACATGTTCGCGAACGCCTCCTGGTAGCCGGGCCGCACACTCGCGGCGTAGCGCACCTTCGCGAGCTCGTCGTTCACCAGCGTGCGATCGAACGCGAAGATGTCCAGCAGGCCGCGCATGTTCCCGATCGACGGCGTATAGCCCCACACGGCGTCGAGCCCTTCGGTGAGCGTGAAGCGCGTGCCGGCCGCGCCCATCAGCACGAGCCGGCCGACCCGTTCGGGCGCGCGGATCGCCAGCGCGAGCGCGAGCGCGCCGCCGAACGAGTTGCCGATCACGTGCGCGCGCTCGACGTCGAGCGCATCGAGCAGGCCGAGTGCGTGGTCGACCCAGTGGTCCATCGAATACACGTAATCGCGCGGCCGCTCGGTTTCGCCGAAGCCGGCCATGTCCGGCGCGATCACGCGAAACTGCGCGGCAAGCGCGGGCATCGTGAGCCGCCAGTTCGCATAGGCCGTGACGCCCGGCCCCGAGCCGTGGATCAGCAGCACCGGCGGCCCGTCGCCGAGGTCGTGATAGTTGGTGTCGAGACCGGCCGCGACGATCCGGCGGCCCAGTTCGGGATTGCTTGACATGATGCTTCTCCAGTCGGTTTCGATGGCGCGCGGCGCGTCAGCGCCCGCGTTTCTTCGCGCTCTGCCCGCCGATCCCGAAATGCGCCTTCGGCATCTCGGTGATGATCACGCGCACCGATTCGAGCGGTGCGTCGAGCGAGCGATGGATGGCTTCGCTGACTTCGGCGATCAGGCGTTCCTTCTTGTCGTCGTCGCGGCCTTCCAGGATGTACAGATGAGCTACCGGCACGATGGCCTCCCGTTGCGTTCGGAACGTTCAGATGAAGCGCAGGCCGACCGAGCCGATGTCCTGCACGCGCAGCGTCACGTTGTCGCCGGCCGCGACGGCCACCGCCTCCGTGATGCCGCCCGACAGGATCAGGCTGCCCGCCGGGATCGATTCGCCGCGCGCGCCGAGATGGTTCGCGAGCATCGCGATCGCCGCGGCCGGATGCCCGAGCACGGCCGCGCCGGCGCCGAATGCGACCGGCAGCCCGTTCTTCTCGAGCACGATGCCGAGCGTGCGCAGGTCGACGCCGTCCACCGGCAGCGGGCGGCCGCCCGCGACGAAGCGCGCGGCCGACGTGTTGTCGGCCACCACGCTCTTCAGGTCGAACTTGAAATCGCGGTAGCGGCTATCGATCACCTCGATCCCGGCGACGACGAAATCGGTCGCGGCGAGCACCGCGCCGACGTGGCAGCCGGGCCCCTTCAGTTCGGCCTTCGTCACGAACGCGATCTCCGGCTCGACCTTCGGATGGATCAGTGCGGACGTGTCGCACTCGCCGCCGTCGGGCAGGTCGTAGACGTCGGTGAGGAAACCGAACACGGGCGTGTCGACGCCCATCTGCCGCATCTTCGCGTGCGACGTCAGGCCGGCCTTGTAGCCGACGATCCGCGCGCCGCGCGCGAGCTGCCGGCGGCGGATCGCATCCTGCACCGCGTAGGCGTCGTCCCAGTCCATCTCCGGATGACGGTCGGTGATCTTCGGTGTGTCGCATGCTTCACGCATGCAGTCGTCGAGATGCGCGGCGAGCGCCTCGATCGTGTCGGTCGACAGGTTCATGCGGCCTCCCGCTTCGCTTGCGCCGCGCGCGCCTTCGCGAGCGTCAGCGCGGTGTCCTCGATCATGTCCTCCTGGCCGCCGACCATCCCGCGCCGGCCAAGCTCGACGAGGATGTCGCGCGCCGGAATCCCGTATTTGTCGCCCGCCCGCTTCGCGAACAGCAGGAACGACCCATAGACGCCCGCATAGCCGAGCGTCAGCGCGTCGCGGTCGATCCGGATCGGGAAATCCATCATCGGCACGACGAGATCCTCGGCGACGTCCTGGATCTTCCACACGTCGACACCGGTTTCGATGCCCATCCGCTCGCACACGGCGACGAACACTTCGAGCGGCGTGTTGCCGGCGCCGGCGCCGAGCCCCGCCGCCGCGCCGTCGATCCGGTTCGCGCCGGCCTCGATCGCGGCGATCGAGTTCGCGACGCCCATCGCGAGGTTGTGGTGACCGTGAAAGCCCAGCTCCGTGTCGGGCTGCAGCGCGTCGCGCACCGCGCCGAGGCGCGCCTTCACGTCGTCGGGCAGCATGTAGCCCGCCGAGTCGGTGATGTAGATGCAGTTCGCGCCGTACGACTCCATCAGCTTCGCCTGCTTCACCAGCCCGTCCGGGCTGTTCATGTGGCTCATCATCAGGAAGCCGACGGTATCCATGTCGAGCTTGCGCGCCATCGCGATGTGCTGCTCGGAGACGTCCGCCTCGGTGCAGTGCGTCGCGACGCGGATCGTATGCACGCCGAGCGCGTGCGCTTCCTTCAGATGGTCGACGGTGCCGATGCCCGGCAGCAGCAGCGCCGACACCTTCGCGCGCTTCAGCAGCGGGATGACCGCGCCGAGGTATTCCGCGTCGGTATGCGCGGGAAAGCCGTAGTTCACCGACGAGCCGCCGAGGCCGTCGCCGTGCGTGACTTCGATCAGCGGCACGCCGGCCGCGTCGAGCCCGCTCGCGATCGAGCGCATCTGGTCGAGCGTCATCTGGTGACGCTTCGGGTGCATGCCGTCACGCAGCGTCATGTCGTGGACGGTGATTCGCTTGCCTTTGAGATTCATTTCCGTTCCTTTTCGTCCGGTCGTGGAAGTCGCGTCCGCGGGCATCAGGCCGCCTGCGCGGCCGATGCCAGCGTGAGGCGGCCGGCCAGTAGTTCCTCCGCGAACATCTCGGCCGTGCGCGCGGCGGCGGCCGTCATGATGTCGAGGTTGCCCGCGTATTTCGGCAGGTAGTCGCCGAGGCCTTCGACCTCGAGATAGACCGACACGCGATTGCCGTCGAACACCGGCCCGTTGACGAGCCGGTAGCCGGGCACGTAGCGCTGCACGTCGGCGATCATCGCGTGCACCGATTCGACGATGCGCGCTTCGTCGGGTGCGCTCTCCGTCAGGCAGTGCACGGTGTCGCGCATGATCAGCGGCGGGTCGGCCGGGTTGATCACGATGATCGCCTTGCCCGCCTTCGCGCCGCCGACCTGCGCGACGGCCGCGGCCGTCGTGCGCGTGAATTCGTCGATGTTCTTGCGCGTGCCGGGGCCGACCGAGCGCGACGACACGGTCGCGACGATCTCGCCGTACGCGACCGGCTGCACGCGCGAGATCGCGCGCACCATCGGGATCGTCGCCTGGCCGCCGCAGGTGACCATGTTGACGTTCATCTCGCCGGAGCCGATGTGGTCCTTCAGGTTGACCGGCGGCACGCAGTACGGACCGATCGCGGCCGGCGTCAGGTCGATCATCAGCACGCCGAGCGCATTGAGCTTGCGGCTGTTCTCCGCGTGGACGTATGCGCTCGTCGCATCGAACGCGATCTGCACGCCGTCCGCCTGCACGTGCGGCAGCAGGCCGTCGACGCCGTCCGCGGTGGTCTTGAGGCCGAGTTCGCGCGCGCGTTTCAGGCCGTCGGAATCGGGATCGATGCCGACCATCCACACGGGTTCGAGCACGGGGCTGCGCATCAGCTTGGCGAGCAGGTCGGTGCCGATGTTGCCGGGACCGATCAGCGCGCAACGGATCTTTCGGGTCATGGGGAATGCCTCGTTAGCGTGGAAAGGAGAACGGGCGGCGCTCACGCGAACCGCACCGAACACGCGCCGATCCCGCCGATCGACACGCGGAAGTTGTCGCCGCGCGCGGCCGGCGCCATCGCGGCGAGCGCGCCGGACAGGATCACTTCGCCGGCCTTCAGCGGAATGCCGAGGCGGCCGAGCGTGTTGGCGAGCCACGCGACCGCGTTCACCGGCGAGCCGAGCGCGGCCGCGCCGGCACCGGTGCCGATCACATCGCCGTTCTTCTCGAGCACCATCCCGCAGGTCGACAGGTCGACGCTGCGCGTGCTCACGGCCTTGTCGCCAAGCACGAACACGCCGCACGACGCGTTGTCGGCGACCGTGTCGCCGATGCGGATCTTCCAGTCGCGAATGCGCGAATCGACGATCTCGAAGCACGGCATCACGCATTCGGTCGCCGCCAGCACCATCGCGTTCGTCACGCCGGGGCCGAGCAGATCGCGCTTCAGCACGAACGCGATCTCGCCTTCGGCCTTCGGCTGGATCAGCGTGTCGAGCGCGATGCACTCGCCGTCGCCATACACCATGCCCGACAGCAGGTAGCCGAAGTCGGGCTGGTACACGCCGAGCATGTCCATCACCGCCTTCGACGTGACGCCGATCTTCTTGCCGATCACGGTCTCGCCCGCGTCGAGGCGGCGTTGCACGAAGCGCTGCTGGATGCGGTACGCGTCGTCGACCGACAGGTCCTCGTGCTGCGATGTCAGCGGCGCGATCGGTTCGCGCGACGTCATCGCGTCGTACAGCCGGTCGCCCAGCGTGGTAATCAACGTGGAGTCCATAAGAGTGTTCCGGTCAGTAACGGTTGGGTCAGAGCTTCACGCAGACGTTGCGCAGCTCCGTGTAGAACTCGAGCGAATGCACGCCGCCCTCGCGGCCGATGCCCGATTGCTTCGCGCCGCCGAACGCGGTGCGCAGGTCGCGCAGGAACCACGAATTGACCCACGCGATGCCGACGTCGATCGACGCCGCGACGCGATGCGCGCGCGACAGGCTGGTCGTCCAGATCGCGGTCGACAGCCCGTACGCATTCGCGTTCGCGCGGCCGATCACTTCGGCTTCCGAATCGAACGGCATCACGAGCGTGCACGGCCCGAAGATCTCGTCGCGCGCGATCGGCGAATCGTCGCCGAGGCCGGTCCAGATCGTCGGCTGCACCCACGCGCCGCCGCGCAGGTCGTCGGGCATGTCGGGCACGCCGCCGCCCGTCACGATCGTCGCGCCGAGTTCGGCCGCCTTGCGGTAATACGACAGCACCTTGTTGCGATGCTCCTGGCTGATCAGCGGGCCGAGGCCGGTCGACGCCGCTTCCGGGCGGCCGGGTTGCAACTGCTCGGCGCCGGCCTTCAGCGCCGCGACGAAGCGCTCGAACAGCGGACGCTCGACGTACACGCGCTCGGTGCCGAGGCAGACCTGCCCCGCGTTCGCGAAGCACGAGCGCAACGTGCCTTCGACGGCCGCGTCGAAGTCGCAGTCGGCGAACACGATCGCCGCGTTCTTGCCGCCCATCTCGAGACTGACGGGCCGCGCACCGTCGGCCGCCGCCTTCATGATGGCCGCGCCGGTGCGCGTCTCGCCGGTGAACGTGATCGCGTTCACGCCCGGATGGGTCGTCAGGAATTCGCCGGCGGAAGCCGGCCCGAAGCCGTGCACGACGTTGTAGACGCCGCGCGGCACGCCCGCCGCGTTCATCACTTCGCCGAGCAGCGCGGCCGTCTGCGGCGTCTCCTCCGACGGCTTCACGACCACCGTGTTGCCGCACGCGAGCGCGGGCCCGACCTTCCACGTCATCAGCAGCAGCGGCAGGTTCCACGGGCAGATCACGCCGACCACGCCGACCGGCCGGCGGATCGCGTAGTTGAGCGCGCCCGCGCCGTCCGGCGTCGCCATCTCGAAGGTTTCGCCGGGCACGTTCTTCACGACGTCGGCGAATACCTTGAAGTTCGCGGCGCCGCGCGGAATGTCGATATGGCTCGCGAGGCTCACCGGCTTGCCGGTGTCGGCCACTTCCGCTTCGAGGAAATCGTCGAAGCGGCGCGTGATGCCGTCGGCCACCGCATACAGCAGCTCGACGCGCTGCGCGACCGTCAGCCCGCCCCACGGGCCGGCCAGCGCCGCGCGGGCGGCCTGCACCGCCGCGTCGACGTCGGCGCGGCTCGCTTCGGCCACGCGCGCGATCACCGCGTTGTCGAGCGGCGAGCGCTTGTCGAACCAGCGCTCGCCCGCGCGATAGTCGCCGTCGATGAAGTTGCGGACGCGCCGCGGTTCCGGCTGCCCGCCGGCGGGGCCGCGTGTCGCGGCGTTGGGTTCGGTGTCGTACATGATGGAGTTACCGATAGTCGTGAATCCGTGATCCGTGGGTTCGTGAAGCGTGTTCGCGTGCGATGTCGTGCCGTGTCTTGCCGTGTCGCATGCCGCGCGTCACGACCCGCCAAGGCCGGCCGCATCGAGCCCCGCCTGCGCGCATTGCGCGTCCTGTGCCTCGCTGCCGCCCGACACGCCGATGCCGCCGATCAATGCACCGTCGTCGACGATCGGCAGCCCGCCGCCGAACGCGACGAAGCGTGCTCGCAGCACGAGGCCCTGCCGCACGGCGTCCGAGTGCGACGCCAGGGCGGCGTGCCACGCGCCGGTCGGCAAACCGAAGCTCGCGGCCGTGTACGCCTTGTCGATCGCGATGTCGATCGAATGCAGCGGCGCGCCGGGCATGCGCACGAACGCCGCGAGCAGCCCGGCCGCATCGACGACCGCGACGTTCACGCGCACGCCGAGCCGCCCAGCGGCCTCGGCCGCCGCCTGCGCGGCACGCGCGGCGGCAGGCCAGTCGATCGTGCGCAGCTCGACGCTGCGGGTCGTATCGTTTCGGTTCATGGCGCTGGGCTCCTTCGCGGGTCAGGTATAGACGGTCGTGAACGCTTCGTTCAGCTCGCCGGAGTGGAAGAAGATCCCGCGCCCGAGTTCCTCCTCGGTCCACGTGGTGACAGGGCGATCGGGTTGCGCGAGATAGCCGAGCCCCGCGAACGTCTCGTTGCGGTTGCCGCTCGGATCGAAGAAGTAGATCGTGGTGCCACGCGTGATCCCGTGCCGCGTCGGCGCGACGTCGATCTTCACCTTGTTCTTCGCCATCACGTCGGCCGACTTCAGCACGTCGGCCCAGTCGTCGAGGAAGAACGCGATGTGATGCAGCCCGTTGCGCGGGCCGCCGACGAACGCGATGTCGTGCGGCGTCGTGCTGCGAAACATCCACGTCGCGGCCTGGATCGTGTTGCCCGGGCCGACCATCACCTGTTCCGCCAGGTGGAAGTCGAGACACTCGGCCATGAAGCGCGTGTTCTCCTCGACGCGGTTCACGCCGGCCTCCGGATTCAGCTCGCACATCAGCAGGCAGTGGTCGAGCCAGTGCACGGCCGAGCCCGGCACGTCGTCGGGCCACGGATCGGGGTTCAGCGAGCCGACCGCGGTGCCCACCAGCTCCTTCTTCGCGAACAGGCGCAGCTCGTGCCCGCTCGGCAGCAGGAACCGCAATTGACGCCCGACCGCCGGCAGCGCGCCTTCGGGCAGCATCTCGGTCGCGATTCCGTATGCTTCGATACGCTGCTGCAGCGCGTCCAGATCGGCATCGTGCTCGACCTTGTACGCGGCATGCTTGAGCCCCGCCTGATCGGACGGCGACAGGATCAGCGAATACTTGTCCCATTCGTCCCAGCATTTCAGGTAGACGTTGCCTGCCGCGTCGCGCATCGTCTCCTGCATGCCGAGCACGCGCACGTAATGACGCAGCGCCGCTTCCATGCCCATCACCTTCAGACTGACATGACCAATACGCATCACACCCATGATGTGTCTCCTCCTGGTTTCCTGATTACTTGTCGATCGCCGGCGCGCCTGCACAGGACGCGCCGCAGAAGAACGGCTTTTTCAACCGGCCGGCCACTTCGAGTTCGACGTCGCCGTCCGGCACGACGCGGCACGCCAGCGCATAGCCGTCGCTTTCCTCCTCCGCGCTCACGTGCGCTCGGCTGATCGGCCCGAGCTTGCGCACCGCGCCGCGCAGCACACGCACCTTGCATACGCCACACCCACCGTTCAGGCAGCCGACCGGAATGCCGCGCCGGCCGAGCTTCGCCATGCCGGCCAGCAGCGACTCGCCGGACACGCACGCATAGCGCTCGTCGGTCTGCGCGATCCGGACCGTCCCGCATACGCGGCCCGCGTCCATGTCACACCCGCCGGAACAGCGGGCTGCGCGTCTGTTGCGCGTCCGCCGCCGAGATGAACTTCTCGTGATAGATGTCGCGCTCGAACAGGCGCCCCTGCATCAGCGTCGTGATGCACGCGTCGATCATCGCGGGCGGTCCGCACAGGTACGCCTGGTGCCCCGAGAAGTCGCCGTCGAAATGCGCCTTCGCGACGTCGTGCACGAACCCTTGCGCGACGTCGCCGCCCGCATCCGGCGCGCCTTCGGACAGCGCCGGCACGTACGTGAAGTTCGGATGGCGTGCGGCGAGCGCGCGGAATTCGTCGTGGTAGTACAGCTCCTTCGCGTTGCGCTGGCCGTAGACCAGCGTGATCGGCGCGGTGACGCCGCTCGCGAGCAGATCGGCGATCATCGAGCGCGGGCTCGACAGCCCCGATCCGCCCGCCATGAAGATCATCGGCCGCGCGGCCGAGCGGCGCACGAAGAAGCGGCCGTACGGACCCGACAGCCGCACGCGGTCACCCGTCGCGAGCTGCTCGTGCAGATAGCCGGTGCCGAGCCCGCCCGGCACCTGCCGCACGTTCAGCTCGATCTCGCCGGTGGCCGCGACGTCGGCCGGCGCGTTCGCGATCGAGAACGCACGGCTCTGCCCGAGGCCGGGAATCTCGAGCTGCACGTACTGGCCCGCCTGGAAATGGATCGGCTGCGACAGCTTCAGGCGGATCGACTTGATGGTCGGCGTGAGCTGCTCGATACGCGTGACGTCGGCCGCGAAGTCCTTGACCGGGATGATCTCCGCGTCGGGCTCCTCGTCGACGTCGGCCTCGATCACGGTGTCGGCCTGCAGCGTCGCGCAGCACGCGAGCGCCTTGCCTTCCTCGCGCTCGAAATCCATCAGCGCGAACGGGTTCGCGTCGCCGAGATCGGTTTCGCCGTCGAGCACGGCGACCTTGCAGGTGCCGCAGAGGCCGTGACAGCACGCGTGCGGAATGTAGATGCCCTGGCGCAGCGCGGCGTCGAGCATCGTCTGTCCTTCCTCGACCTCGATCGTCACGCCCAGCGGCTCGATGGTAAGTTGATGGCTCATGATGGTTCGCTCGTCCGCGTGGCGGTCAGAAGCTCGCGCCGCCGAGGCCGTCGAGGCCCGGCGCGCGGAAGCTGATCAGGTCCTTGTGCCCGAGGCCGTTGTCGGCCAGGCTCTTCGCTGCGTCGGGCGTCCACGGCTCGCCGGAGCGAAACCACGCGACGCGATCCCAGTCGATCTTCGCGAAGTCGGGGTGATAGCCATAGACGGGCGGCAGCACCTTGTCGGCCAACGCGCCGAACGGCAGGTCGGGCGGCAGCGGCAGGCAGAACGGCGCCGGGAACATCAGGTGGTCTTCCCAGCACACGTAGAGCAGCGGCGCCGGAAACTTCCCGACGGCATCCTTGATCGGGAAGTCGTAGGGTTTGAGCGCGATGACGGCCATGTTTGTCTCCTGTCGGCCCGCGTTCGCGCCGAGGCGCGCGCGGGTCCTGTTCAAGGTTGCGTATCGATTGCGGGTCAGTTGCGGGTGGCCTGGCCACGCCAGGCCGCGAAGTTCTTCTGGTCTTCCGAGCCGTCGAAATCGAGGTTGTCGCGGCCCATCTGCACTTCGTAGTAGTCGAGCACCGCGGCGAGCGGATCGAAGCCTTCCGCGCTCGGGTCGGCATCGGGCGGGAAGCAGTTGCCCTGATGGATCTGGTGCACCGGCAGCCACGCCTGCACGTATTTCTGCGGCTCGTGGTCGAAGATTTCCTTGCAGTGATCGCTGCAGAAATGGAACCTGTTGCCGAGATAGTTCGACTCGCGCGCGCCGATCTTCTTCGGGTTGCCGGGCTCGGTGAACAGCATCGGGATCTGGCAGGTCTGGCACAGCATCGGCAGCGTCTTCATGTAGAAGCGGTTGCCGGCTTTCGCCTGCTCGCCCCAGTAGTCGAAACGCGGGCGGTAGTAACGGTCGAACGAATCGGGATACTTCGCGGACAGCCACGCCATCTCGTCTTCGGTCGGCACCCAGGTGTGGAACGCGGAGGCCGCGTTGAAGCCGTAGAACGTCGACCACGCCTGGTGGCTGATGTGGTCCTTGCCTTCGCACGCGTCCTGCCAGCCCTTCGGCTCGCGAATCCCGTAGCGCGCGAGATCCTTGAACAGCGCGCCGCCGTTCTGCTCCGCGTACATCTCCCACGATTCGCGCCAGCTCATCACGCGCTTCGGCTGCATGTAGTCCATCATCATCGCGACCAGCGTGAGCAGCCGGTAGCCGCGCCAGAACCACTTGTCGATCCAGCGCTGCACGATCGGCACGTTGTCCGGGTCCTGTTCGAGCAGGAACTTGATGCACTCGATGCCGAGCGTCATGTGACGCGATTCGTCCGACTGCGCGGAGAAGCCGAACGTGACGGTCGACATGTCGCCGTTGTACGCGGCGCCCGACATGAACGGCACGAACAGCAGGTTCGTCAGCACGTATTCGAACGAGAAGCTGACCGCGGTCAGGAACTCGAACGGGCCCGACGAATACGCATCCTCGAAGAACGACTTCGGCACCGACAGATACCAGACGCGATCGAACCAGTGGTTCGAGTGATGGAATCCGTTGAAGAACTTGTTGTACGTCGACATCGCGTGCGTTTCGGTCTGGTAGTGCCGCAGCTCGTCGATCGACTGCATCTGGCATGCGATGCGCGCGCCCTCGCCGGTGAAGTGCCGGCCGACGTGCGCGAAGCCGCGGTGCGCGAGATATTCGAGCGGCGTCACACCCTGGATGAACAGCTTCAGCGCGTTGATGTAGCGGGCGTCGGTCACGCCGAGGAACGCGTTGTTCTGCGTGAACGCGTCGATCACCGCGTACAGCTTCTTCTCCTTCTCGCCCTGGTATTTCCAGTACGCATCCATCGTCAGGCGGAACGGGTCGACCCACTTGTCCCAGTCGTGGATCTTGATGCCTTCATAGCGGTCGTACGGGAAGACCTTCTCCATCGGCTGGTAGGTCGTCTCCCAGCCGAGGCCGCGCGTCATTGCCGCGTAGCGGTCCTTCAGGCCGAGCTTTTTCTTGAGCGTTGGCGTGTCCATGCGTGTCTCCGTGTTGTCGGTGCGCGTAGCGCGGCGTTCAGTGCGACCAGCTCAGCGTGAACTGGTCGTCGTCCTCGTCGATGTGGCCGGACAGCGTGATCAGGTTCACCTGCAGCTGCTGCAGGTCGAAGCGCGTGCCGGTCAGCTCCTCGATCGTGTCGCGGCGGATCGTCAGCCGGTCCGGCGCGTCGATCTTGACCATGCCGGGCGACTCGACCACCACCGCGCGCGGGTTGTCGGCGACGATCGCGTCGACGATCGGTCTGGAGTCCTCATTGGCCTGAAAGGCGATGAATACGTTTGACATGCTGGTTATCCTTGGGATGTGAGGTGAACGCCCGTCGTCAGAGCGCGATGCCGAGCTTCGCGACGCGCGCCTGAAACTGCTCGCGCACTTCGTCGAGCGCGGCCTGGCCGGCGTCCTGCAGCGCGCGTGCGGCGACCGGCGCGAGCGCCGCGTCGGCCCGGGCCGACCAGTCGCGGGTCCAGCGGGCGAGCAGCGCACGGTTGTCGTCGGATTCGGCGGCCATCGTCTTTACGACCGCGTCGATCCAGCGGTTCGATTCGGCGTGCCATTCGGGCATGAACGCAGTCAGCATCGCGACCGCCGAGCCGCCCGCGAGCGCGATCCGTTCGTCGACGAAACGGTCGTAGACGAGCGGATACAGCAGGCCGTCGAGCGCGAGGTTCTGCGCGACGAACAGCTCGACCGGGTCGGCCACGACCAGCGTGTCCTCGACGTAGCGGCGCAGCGGCTGCCAGGCGGCGTCGTTCGTCCAGGCCGCCTTGGCCGCATCGAGCACGTCGGGCTCGGCCATCGCGAGCGCGAGGCGCGTCAGGTACTGCGCGACGCCGAGGTTGTCCATCGCATGGAACATCGCGGGCGCCGTGAACGCGGTGCCGTAGCCGAGCGCGCAGATCTGCGCGTTGTTCATGTTCGCGCCCCACGCGACGTGGCGCAGCGGCACCAGCACGTCGAGCGCGTGCGCGGCCACGTCGTCGCGCATCAGGCCGATCATCCGGCGCGACTCGACGAACTCGAAGTTCGACTCCATAGCGTCCTGCTGGCGCGCCCGCGTGGTCGCCCACGACGCGTAGTAGAACTGGCGCGGATCCTTCAGCGCGTACCAGCTCGCCATCCGGATCGCCGAACGCGACGGATCGAAGATCTCGTGGTCCGGATCCCAGGTCGGCCGGTAATGGAAGTTCGCCTGGGGCTGCGCGCCCATCATGCCTTCCTGGTAACGCGTCGCCGTCTTGTCGCCGCCGATGTGCTGCGCGACGTGCGCGAAGGTGTGCCGGAGCGGCTTGATGTCGACTGTCTTCAGCTCGATGGTCACTTCTTGCTCCTCAATGTCATGGGTTCGCTTCGACGTCGAGCCGCGTGACCTGCTGTTCGCGGCAGAACGCATCGAAGGCGGCAGGAGGCAACGTCAGCTCGACGCACAGCTCGGGCGCACCGCCGATCGACAGCTCGAATTCGACGAAGCCGCGCACGTTCGTGCCCGTCACGCGGACGCACTTGCGGCCGGGATCGAGCGGGGAAAGATCGGTCGGATGCTGATTCATGATCGGTGTCGCCTCCATGCCGGACTTCAATGCAGCATCCGTGCCACGTTCGGATCGACCTTCAAAAAATCTCGATAATTCAGGGAAAGCCCTGACGCAAAGTTCGAATTCGCGATCCACAATGGCGGTTAACCAGAACGGCAAACGCACGCCGGCGACCCTGCCGGAACCTATATCCGGCGGCCTTTTTCATCATTTGAGCAACTCGGTCGAGCGCATTTGATGAAATGATCAAATCGATCCGCTCACCGCGGCGCTGCTGGCGAAAACTTTGAAAATCACGAGAAATCTCGACGGAGGAGACATGACGCGGCCCAGCCTGCCCCCTTTGCCGCCGGACACCGACCTGCGCAAGCTGATCCATTTTTCGGCGAGCGACGGTCGCATCTGGCTGGCCGGACAGCGGATGGTGCTGCTGCATGCCGGCGCGCTGGCGACGCTGCGCCAGGAACTGATGGAAAGCGTCGGCCCCGCGCAGACGCGGCGTTTCTTCACGCGGGTCGGCTTCGCGGCCGGCGAACGCGACGCCGCGCTCGCGCGCGAGATCCGCAGCGGCGCGTCGCTGTTCGACATGTTCCACGTCGGCCCGCAACTGCACATGCTCGAAGGTGCCGTGCAGGTCACCCCGTTGCGGTTCGAGGCCGACCCCGCGACGGGTGCGTTCTACTGCGAATACCGCTGGGAACATTCATGGGAAGCCGACGTGCACCGCCGCACGTTCGGGCCGCAGCCCGAACCGGTGTGCTGGATGCTGATCGGTTATGCGACCGGTTATACCAGCGCGTTCATCGGCCGCACGATCCTGTTCAAGGAAACGAGCTGCGTCGGCATGAACGACCCGCACTGCACGATCGTCGGCAAGCCGGCCGACGAATGGCCCGACGCGGAGGAAATCACGTCGTGGTTCAAGGCCGACTCGCTGATCAATACGATCCGCGACCTGCAGACCGAGGTCGAATCGCTGCGCCTCGAGATGACGCCCGACGACGGCCGCACCCGGCTCGTCGGGCGCTCCGATGCGTTCCGCGCGGCCTATGCGCTGCTGGAGACGGCCGCGCCGACCAAGGTCGCCGTGCTGCTCACCGGCGAGACGGGCGTCGGCAAGGAACGCTTCGCGCGTGCGCTACACGGCCTCAGCCCGCGCGCGGCGAAGCCGTTCGTCGCGATCAACTGCGCGGCGATTCCGCATGCGCTGATCGAGTCGGAACTGTTCGGTGCGGAGAAAGGCGCATTTACGGGCTCGCAAACCGCGCGCGCCGGGCGCTTCGAGCGCGCGGACGGCGGCACGTTGTTTCTCGACGAGATCGGCGAGCTGCCGCTCGACGTGCAGGCGAAGCTGCTGCGCGTGCTCCAGGAGGGCGAGGTCGAGCGGCTCGGCGCGACCGACGGCCGGAAGGTGGACGTGCGCGTCGTCGCGGCGACCAACCGCGATCTCGAACAGGCCGTGCGCGACGGCACTTTTCGCGCGGATCTCTACTACCGGATCAACGTTTATCCGGTGCTGATTCCGCCACTGCGCGACCGGCAGGACGACATCGCACCGCTCGCCGACGCGATGCTCGACCGCTTCGCGGCGCTGCACGGCAAGCCGACGCCCACGCTGACCGATTACGCGTACGACGCGCTGCGCGGCTATCGCTGGCCCGGCAACGTGCGCGAGCTCGAGAACCTGATCGAGCGCGCGGTGATCCTGTCGCGGCCGAACCGTCCGGTCGACGCGAAGGACCTGTTCCCCGGCGTCGGCTCACCCGGCGGCGCGACGGTCGACCGGGCCGGGCAGATCCGGCCGGCGGCCGCGATGTCGATCGACTGCGGGTCGATCCTCGACCAGTTGCAAGGCGGCGGCGGGCTCGACGGCCTCGAGCGGGCGCTGCTGCATGAAGCCGTCGACCGCGCGAACGGCAACCTGTCGGCCGCCGCACGCCTGCTCGGCCTGACCCGCGCGCAGCTCAGCTATCGGCTCAACCGCAGACAGGACCAGGAGGACGCGTGACATGAACAGCATCCTGCCCGCCGATCCGTTCGACGATCCGCCGCCGGCGCTCGAACCGGCCGCCGACGATGCCGCCGAACCGCACGCCCGCACGCTCAGCGAGCACGCGTATCACCAGCTCCGGCAACACATCATCGAAGGGCATTACCCGCCCGGCGCGAAGCTGCGCGTCGAGCATCTGAAGGACGTGTACGGCGTCGGCGCGGGCACGCTGCGCGAGGCGCTCACGCGGCTCGTCAGCGATGCGCTGGTCGTCGCGGAAGGGCAGCGCGGGTTTCGCGTGACGCCGATGTCGGTCGACGATCTGGAAGCGATCACGCGCCTGCGCATTCATATCGAGGTCGATGCGCTGCGCGACTCCGTGCGGCATGGCAACGATGCCTGGGCGCAGCGTGTTCGGCAGAGCTTCGAGCAGTTGTCGGCCTGGGAGCAGCCGGTGTCGATCGAGCACCGCGCCGCATGGGAAGCGTGCAACCGGCGCTTTCACGAAGCGCTGATCTCGGCGGCCGCGACGCCGTGGACTTATCTGATCCTGCGCATGCTGTCGCAGCAAAGCGAGCGCTACCGGCGCGTGTGCATCGGGCTCGGCGATTCGAAGCGCGACGTGCATGCGGAACACACGTGCCTGTTCGAGGCCGCGATGCGCCGCGCCGATGCGCGCGCCGCGCTCGCGCTCGAAGACCATATCGGCACGACGCTCGCGGTGGTGCGCAACGCGCCGCCCGGCACGTTGCCGTTCTAGCGCACCGCCGCGCGGACGACGCGATCACGCCAGCTCGGGATACCCGTGCGCGGCCGCGTCCCGCGCGAACTCGGCAATCGTGTCGTACGCGCCCGGCGGCAGGCGCTCGAATCCCTTCAGCCGCAGTGCGTTCGCCCGCGCCGGATCGAGCGCGACCGCGTGATCGAGCGCATCCTGCAACGCCTCCACGAGCCGCCCTTCCAGCGCTTTCGACGCGATCAACGGCAACCCCGGCGCCGACGCCGTCATGCCGATGATCCGGATCTCTTTCAACAATTCGGGCAGCGCGTCACGCACGTACGCGAAGGTCACGCAATCGATCGCCGCGCAATCGGCAACGCCTGCGGCCAGCGCGCGCAGCACGTTCAGGTGCGAGCCGAACGGCACGACCGAACCGAAGAAACGTCCGTCATGCGCATGCGGCGCGACCGCGTGCCGGAATGCGTTCATCCCGCTATGCGAATCCGCACCGTTGAAGGCGGCTCGCAATCCGCGACACGCAGCCAGCGTCGTCGCGCCGCCCGCATGCACGCGCGCCGACGCGACCAGCACGCTGCTGTAGCGCGCGCCGTCGCAGCCAGGGGCATCGAAGGCCGGTGCCGCGATCAGGTGCGCGGTATCGCGCAATCCGAGCATCCGGTACGGATAACCGCACGTCTGCGACAACAGCAGGTCGTTGCGGCGCCACAGCGCGTGCAGATCCCCGAACGGCTCGTCGAGCAACGCGACGCCGGCCGGCCCGCCGGCGCGCGCGAACGCATCGAGCGCGTCATGCAGCAGCGCGCGCCACAGCGCGGCGTGGCGCGGCGTCACGTTGTACATCGGCAGTCCGGCGATCCATTGGCTCATGCGCGCATTCTACGCATTGGCGGCGCCCTGGAGAAAGCCCGTCCGCCCGGGCGTCGCCGGGGTCCGGCACGCGGCACGCGGCCGGGGCCGGGGCCGGGGCCGGGGCCGGGGCCGGGGCCGGGGCCGGGGCCGGGGCCGGGGCCGGGGCCGGGGCCGGGGCGGCCAATGCTTATCGGCCGCGCAGCGATAAGCAAATCCGAATTGCTTGGTTGGCCTGACTACGCGGCCCGGTTAGCGTTCCAGTGTCGCGACGCCGCCGCATGCCGCTGTAGCGGCTGACCGCGAGCCACGACGCCGGTCGGCCGACCGCATCGCAGCCCGCACCGGCGCGATCGTCCGCTACCGGTTATCCGAATATCGCCCGCTTTACCGGCTTCACCCGCATCATCCGCCCCAGCACCATGGCCGAATACTTCGACGTCGACCACGCGCGCGCGATCGCCGCACTCGACGCCCGCTTCACTGCCCGTACCGAGTGGCCGACCTGGCTGCTGGTCGTCGCGATCTACGGCGGCTGGCTCGCCGTGCTGCTGCTCGTGCGTGCCGAGCGCCTGTCGCTCGCGGCCGCGACGCCGCCGCTGATCCTGCTCGGCGCGTGGCACATGTCGCTGCAGCACGAACTGCTGCACGGCCATCCGACGCGCTCCGCGTTCGTGAACCGGCTACTCGGCTATCCGCCGCTGACGATCTGGTACCCGTACACGCTCTATCGCGACACGCATCTCGACCATCACCGCGACGAGGACCTGACCGTGCCGGGCGTCGACCCGGAAACGAACTACGTGTCGCGCGAGCAGTGGGCGCGGCTGCCGCGCTGGCGTCGCGCGCTGACGGTTGCGCGCACCACCTTCGTCGGACGTCTCGTGTTCGGGCCGCCGACGAGCATCGCCGCGATGTTCGCCGACGCGTTCGCCGCGTTCAGACGCGGCGACTTCCGCTATCTGCCGATGTGGGCGACGCACGCCGCCTGCGTGGTCGCGCTGCTCGCCTGGCTGCAGTGGTCGATCGGCGTGCCGTGGTGGTACTACCTGCTGGCGGTCACGTGGCCCGCGCTGTCGCTCGCGATGATCCGTTCGCTGTTCGAGCACCGCGCCGCACGGCATCCGAAGGCGCGCATCGCGATCAACGAGGCCGGTTTCGCGATGCGGCTGCTATACCTGAACAACAACTACCACCTCGTGCATCACGACTTGCCGAAGCTGCCGTGGTTCGACCTGCCGCGCGCGTACCGGATGCGGCGCGACGCCTATGCGGAGAAATGCGGTGGCTTCGTGATCCGCGGCGGGTATCGCGAACTGCTGGCGCGCCATGCGTGGACGCCCACCGACACGCCCGTGCACCCGTTCGACCAGGGCACGGCGTCGCTGTCGACTGGCGGCGGTGCGAGGGTCGCCGCGGTCGACGGGTATCTTCAGATCAGTACGTAACGCGCGAGCGGGGCCGCGCTTCGCCGTGAAGCCGCCCGATCCGACGACGCGACGACGCGCGCCGGGCCGCCCCGGCGCGCACTCATTACAAAAAGCCGACAACGCCGAGCTTCATCGGCGAATTGCCAATTCCACCGGCAATGTCCAGAATGACGGCTCGTCCGGGGTTCCAACAATCATTCGCCCTGGCTCAGCCTCCCGGCCGCGCGCCGCACTCCCCTACGACGATGCAACCGAACACCTCGCCGGGCGCGATCCGCTCGATCGGCAACGACTGGTCCGTCTCCGCGGTCACCGCGGGCTTTCTCGCGGTGCTGATTTCCTACGCGGGCCCGCTCGCGATCTTCTTCCAGGCGTCGCAGGCCGCGCATGCGTCCAACGAGATGGTGGCTTCGTGGGTCTGGGCGATCTCGATCGGCGCGGGCCTGTCGGGGCTGTTCGCGAGCTGGAAACTGAAGGTGCCGGTCGTGACCGCATGGTCGGCGCCCGGCACCGCGCTGCTCGTCGGCCTCTTTCCGCAACTGACGCTGAACCAGGCCGTCGGCGCGTACATCACGGCCGCGCTGATCATCCTCGTGATCGGCATCACCGGCTATTTCGACCGGCTCGTGCGCCATATTCCGCGCGGCATCGCGTGCGGGATGATGGCCGGCATCCTGCTGCCGTTCGGCATGCGCGCGTTCTCCGCCGCGACCGCGCAGCCGGTGCTCGGGTTCGGGATGATCGCCGCGTACGTGATCTTCAAGCGCCTGCTGCCGCGCTACAGCATCGTGCTCGTGCTGCTGACGGGCGCCGCGCTCGCGACGCTGCTCGGGATGGCGCATCTCGGCAACGTGTCGCCGAGCATCGCGCGGCCGGTCTTCATCGCCCCCGAATGGACGCTCGGCACGACGCTCAGCCTCGCGCTGCCGCTCGTCGTCGTCAGTCTCACCGGCCAGTTCCTGCCGGGGATGACGATCCTGCGCGTCTCGGGCTACCACACGAGCGCGCGGCCGATCATCACGGCAACCAGCGTGATGTCGCTCGCGGTCGCGTGCTTCGGCGGGATCACGATCGTGGTCGCGGCGATCACCGCGGCGCTGTGCACCGGCAAGGATTCGCACGAGGATCCGGACCGGCGTTATATCGCGGGCATCGCGAACGGCGTGATCTACCTGATCGGCGGGCTCTTTGCCGGCACCATCGTCACGCTGTTCTTCGCGCTGCCGAAGGCGTTCGTCGCGATCCTCGCGGGGCTCGCGCTGATCGGTGCGATCGGCGCGAACGTGCACGGGATCTTCGAGGATGAGGCGCATCGCGAAGCATCGGTGATCACGTTCCTCGCGACCGCTTCGGGGATGACGTGGCTCGGGCTCGGGTCCGCGTTCTGGGGGATCGTGATCGGGTCGGTCGCGTATGCGGTGTCCGGCAGGGCGCGGCGGCGGCGGGACGTTTGAGGTGGCTCACCATGCCCTCGGCAAAAGCACTTCCCTTGTATCAGCGAATCGCAACGCACCCCGACCCGTCGTTCAGTTCGATACGGTCACTTCGACACGGCGATTCCTTGACCTGCCCGGTGCCGTGCCGTTGTCGGCGAGCGGATCGGCATCGCTCTGTCCGGTCGCCGAGATGTTTTGCCTCGGCACCCCCGCCGCCGCGAGAATCAGTGCGAGGAACTCGCGCGAGGCCAGAAACGACAGGAACTGGAACTTCTCCATGCGTTATTCCGGAAACGGATCTGGCTTAATCCGGCTTATCGCGCGACGACGATCTCGACACGCCGGTTCTGCGCTCGGCCCTGCACGGTGCGGTTGTCGCCGACAGGATCGGCGTCGCCCTTGCCGGCGGCTTCGAGACGATTCGCCGGCACGCCCGCGGCTTGCAGCATCTGCATGACCTGAATGGCCCGCTCTTCCGACAGCACCTGATTCGACGCGAAATGACGGCTGCGGATCGGCACGCTGTCGGTATAACCGAGAATGGCTACCTTGCCGGGCACCTTGGAGATTTCGCCGGCGATCTTTGAAATCAGCGGGTTCATCGATGGCTGGACCGACGCGCAGCCAGGCTTGAACATCGCATCACCGCGGAATGTCACGGCGCTGCGGTGGGCATCTTCGTCGACGCTGACGGTGCCGGCGGCAATCTCGTCCTTGAGCAACTGCTTGAGGTGCAATTGCGGTGGTTCGGGTTGCGGTGTCATCGCACCGATCGCGGCAATCTGCTTCTGTACGTCAGCGGCACGGTTCATCAACTCGTATTTGAACCAGCCGAACAGGCCGAGCAGGATCACGGACAGGACGGTTACGGTGATCCACACCGGGAAATTGTAGAACGACAGGCGCTTGCCTTTTGCAGTCGATTGCCAGTGGGGAGACAAGGCCATTGGCACGGGTTCGCGTTGCGAGGTGATGACGTTGTAGATTCGCTGGCGGATCGCGTCGTGTTTGCGCTTGTTGCCGGTTGCGCCTCGGTAGCGGCCTTCGAAACCGAGACTGAGAATTCGGTAAATCACTTGCAGCAAGTCCCGATGCTCGTGGGGGTTCTCCAGCAACCGGCCGATCAGCAAATAGACCTTGTCGCCGCCCTTGAGATCTCCGTGGAAAGTGGTCGCAAGCCCCCCTTGAATCCACTCGATCGCCGATGAACCCTCCTTGCCCCATGCGGTTTGCGTTGCGGCTTCGTCCAGTGCCGTGCACAGGCAGTAGCTTGCGCCGATCATGTGATCGCGACGGATGTTTGCCTGCTCGCACAACTTCTCGAATATGCGCATCTCCTGTTCCAGCAACGACTTCAACCAGGCAATGGCCTGCTTCGACTCCAACTTGTCGGGCATGTCCGCCTGGGCGCGGAGCAAAACTCGGGACGCCTCCAACAACGGATTCCGTGCTACGCGAACCCCGGCCAACCGCTGGTCAAACGGCTCCGACGGGGGGTGTTCTGGAACCGCCTTTGCGAAAGTATGTCCGTCGCTGAAAGCGGCCGGGACGCTGGCCGATGATCCACCTTTTTCTTCAACGGCAGACTGTTCCTTGGCCTCATCCGCTGGAAAATTCATTGTCGCCATAGGTTAGCCTCCAGCGTCCGCTGCAACACTGCCGATCAGCGTACAACCGCATTCCGTGCGATTACCGTGCATCGCCACGCGTCGGTTGCCGATGGTGAACGTCGGATGTGCGTCGATGATCCGATTGACCCCGTGCGGACGACCGTCCGGATATTTCTCCGGGCAATCGACCAAGTCATCCAGCCGGGCGATCTGCCGACTGCCGATGGTATGCGTTTCCGAGCCGCTGATGACTCGGCCCCCGTGCGAGGTCGTATCGCCGACCACGATGATTTTCAGCGCCATGTTGATTTTCCGAGTCAATGACGTATCAAGATTGCGCGCGCAATCCAGCTCCACTCCCGCGCTTGAGTTCGCGCCATACCCATCCGGGTATCTGATCCACCATCGCGTCGAATCCCTCGCCCGTTCGACGACGCGCCGTCAGTGCGTCGCGAATGTACCGGTGCCGATCAAAGCCTGCTCCGTAGCGGTAGGAGTAGTTGCAATAGGCCAACCGGTCTCCGGGTTCGGTGAATCCCCATTCCAGCGCCCGTCGGTACCGGGGCTCGAATTCGGTGAAGCGGCTCCTGTAAGGGAGGCTTTCATCGATGTGTCCCAGATCGATCAGCGATGCGATGAGTTCATCTGGCTCGGTATGAGCCATCAGCTTGTCAATATCCCTCTGGTCCAGCTCGATCATCACGGATCGGGAAATTCGCCCCACGTCGAGCGAATCATTCTCGACCGTCTGCCACTGCGCGTGACGCCCGCGATATTTGATCCGCTCGATCGGTGCCAGGAACACATCGCTGATCTGTTTACCCCACATATCGAGCACCGCACCTGTATTGCGAGGATCGAAGAATCGAACCATCGCGGTCATGCCGTCTCCGATCCCTGCGAACAGGAACGCGCGAAAATGCGTGGCTAGCTCCTGCAAACCGACACGGCTCCAGACAAGCGTGAGACACGGCGAGTGAAGATCAATCCGATCCAGCTCGCTCACCCACGTTGCAGCCGGATCATCAATACAGGTGAAAAATAGGGAAGCCGGCCCGAGTTGCTCTTCGGGAAGCCCCTCAAAGAGCGAAACGAACTGCGTGCCGGACTGCTCGAGCAAGGGCAAGATCCTTGCCGGGTTGGCGGCACCGTCGACCAGACAGAATGATTGCGCGCGTTGTTGCATATGGATGACTCCGTCCCCTGCCTCTATGCCCATGCGGCCTTGCTGGTGTTCCCGGTAACCAACAGTTCGGATTCCGAATCCAGCCCCATATAAGCGATCCGCTTTTTGCCGCCCTCGAAGATCACGCGGGGCCAGCCATAACCACCCGGCGCGTATTCGTGAAACCAGGGTACGCGGAACCAGATACGGCTGTCGTGGACATAGTCGTCGAGCAGATGGATGCTCGCCTTCTGGAGCCGGTTGGCTGCTTCCATTGACGCATACTTTTTCAGGAAGTCGACGACGCCGCGCGCAGGCGCCGCCACGATGTCATTCGACGGGCTGAATACGCTGAAAATCGTGCTCCATGTCGAAGCAAGCAGAATTCCGCTCTCGGCAAGCCTGACCTCGGGGGTATCACTGCCGGGCTGCTCGTGCTTCACCGAAAGTGTCGTCGTCATACCCGTGTCCGGGTATTGTCGGAGTGCCGAGTCCATGCGTACGGTCACGGTTACCTTCCACTTCGATTCGCTATCCTCAGGATGCAAGTAGCCCAGAAGCAGGCGCATCTCCTCTGCGCCCTGGCGTAAATCGGTCTGCTCGTTGGTCGTAACATCACCGACGCCTTCGCCGGGGCGCGCCGGCGCGGCACCCTCGGTGCCCGGGTAAGCCGCCTCGCCACACAGTGCCTCCGTGCGACGGTCGATCTCAAGATTGATCGCCTTGATCTGCGCGTCCAGCTCCATGAGCCTGGGCATGTTGGCCGGATAGCGGTGGTGACCTGTTTCCTGGGACTTCTGCACCTCCAGCCGCGCTCGCTTGGCCTTGAGCATCTTCAATTGCGGATCCGTCTTCTTTGCTTTCTCCAGCGCCTCGTCGACTTTGTAGGGTGTCATGCCGTCCTCCCTCGCCTTGCGGAAGAATTCCCGACTGGCCACGTATTCGGGTGTCTCCGGCTGCGCACGTAGCGTCCGCCATGCCAGCATCTCGGCCATGCCGTGCTTGATCGCATCCTCCATGCGCCCGATCGGACCGGCGGTTTTTAGCCAGGCGTTGAAGGCTTCGATCGTAGTAGGAAGCAGGTCAAAATCCGCTCGCATTTGCGGGTCGTCGAGAATCTCATCGCTCTTCATCATCGGCACGCCGTAATTCAGCGCGTGGATGTACATGTCGTGCAGCGGGATCTGGCTCAGCTTGCCACCGTCGCCCTTGTCGGGATCACGGCCTTTGCCCTGTTCGTTCGGCGCATAGCCACCGCCGACATCCGAATGCACACCGGGATAGGCAATTTCGTGTCGGATGCCGGGTGGATAGGCGCCCCCCACCTCGCGGATTGAATCAACCGGGAAGCTCATGCGCTGCTCGTGAATCGAGAACGCATGAACGCAGTAGCGAACCGAATCGGGAATGCGCATCGCGCCGTTGTTGGCAAAGGCGAAGTGTCCATCGAACGACCCGATGTCGACGGTCGCACGGGTCGAGTCAGGCGGGCCCACGGATGCAACGGTATCGAACAATCCCAGGAAATTCACCTGATACGGCAGCGCGTACTTGCCGACGAACTGTCGCGCGAGATTCCCTGCTGGAGCCCACTGGTTCACCAGCTTGTGGACGAAGGCGCGTGCGCCAGCGGCGCCGCGGGAAAAGCCGATCACGTTGATCCAGATCTTGCAGATCGTGCCGGGCGGATGCTGGGCATCTACCGCCAGCTTGTGACTCACGCTCAGCGTCTGGATCGGTTCGTCGAACCCGCTCATGTCGCCGTTGGCAGCGGCTTCACATATCCTTTTTGCCTTCTCTGGCGAAATCAGGGCAAGGGACTTGTCCGGTGCGATCGCCCAGTAAGCGGCATTCAACACACGCACATAGCCGAGCAAGCATCGCGCATTGAAGCCCTCGGCCATCGCCTTACCCATTTTCGAGTACGTCTCTTCGCCGATCTCGGGCAGCGGCGTGCCGACGCCGGGAATGTAGAACTTGAAAATGCCGCTGTCCGGGTCATGAAGTGCGGCACGGAACAACCGCGCGACATTGGTATGGCTACGACTGAGCGAGTCGCGCAACGGGTTATCCGCCGCGTCATTATTGTTCGTGCCGTCGAAGAACAGACTGATCTGCAGCGTTTGCTGACACGACCGCGTTTCGTCATGCATCCGCAGGGCGCCCTGCTCGTACGCGTCTTCGCTTTGCGAGAGCGGCAACCGTCCACCCTCCGGCATCGCTTCAGGCCATCGAATCGTCACTGCATGCCCCCTCTTCTGTACTTCCGGTTCCACTCTTCGTCGATCACGCCCTGCGCGATGTACGGATCGTTGTCCGCCGGGCGAATGTTCGGATTGTTCCCGCCCTCCCGATTGCCGTCGGTGATCATCACGCGCACCCGGTCTTCCGGCAGAAAGATGCCCCATGCATGATTGGCATTGGCACCGTCGTACGGCGCAATCCGCACGTTCTCCGCCTTGTACCAGTAGCCCGGTGTTTTCCCGTCCTGCTTCTTGTCCACCAGCCAGCGCACCGTCAACTTCAGGTCTGCTTGCCATTCGAGCGGATAGCGCATGCAACAGACCGCTTTGCCGCCGCCCGATGGCTTACCGTTTGGCTGGATCGGCATCACGTTCGGGCCGCCGCCACCAATCCCGCTCCCGGACGGCCCGACCATCGAAAACGTGTGGATGTACCACGGCGAATAGTTCTGCGCGAAAACATCCATGCCGCCACCCACCTTCACCGGGCGAGACACGTCTTCGGCAACAGTTACATTCGGTTGCCCGCCCGCGCACGCAGCAAGCAACGCACAGAGCGCCGACAACAAGCTGATCACCACCCCACGACATCGAATCGTCACTGGCTTTCCCTCCTCAATCGTGAGCCGGCGGATACCGCCGGTTCCATTCGTCGTCGATCACGCCCTGTGCAATATACGGATCGTTGTCCGCCGGGCGAATGGTCGGGTTGTTTCCGCCATCTCGATTGCCATCTGTCAACATCACGCGCACACGATCTCCCGGTAAAAAGATCGCCCACGCGTCACCGGTATTACCACTGGCGTAGGGCGCAATCTGCACGTTCTCCGCCTTGTACCAATAGCCCGGTGTTTTCCCGTCCTGTTTCTTGTCCACCAGCCAGCGCACCGTCAACTTCAGGTCCGCTTGCCATTCGGTGGGCAGACTGGTACAGCACTTTCCGCCGCCTGTTGACGGCCTTCCATCTGCCTTCATCGGCTCCACATTCGCCCCCCTCCCCCGACACCGCTGCCAGAAGGTCCAAAAAGCGCAAAAGAATGGATGTACCAAGGCGTGTAGTTCAATGCCTTCGAATCTCCAGCCAGCAGTGTCACCCGTTTCGGTACCTCGACTGACACCCCTGTCGGTTGGCCACTGGCGCAAGCACCCAATGACAGGCAAAGCACCGGCAGCATCCTCTTCAGGAAAACTCCCAACTGTGAGAAACAAGCGCTATCGACCACTATCGATCCGATGGTTGAGGTTATTGCCGTGGAACCAGCGCCGAACCACCCCTGGCGGCTTTGAGAAGACATTCGATGCAGATACTCGTCGGCGTATGGCTGACCGGCGAGTCTTTCGGTCCCGGTAGCGAGTGAGTGGATGCGAACGCAACGAACTTGCCCGGTGTAAGTATCTGCGCGCCACTGTCGTCAAGCACCATACGGGTCTTGCCGCCTTGCAGCTCCAGCTTTTCAGCGCCCTTGATCTGGATGACTTTCGTCAGTAACTGGATGGATTTCGCGGACTCCAGCTTGATCGAACTGGTCAACGCGTGAAGAACGATGTCGCCCAGCGCGGCCGAGATCCTGATAGCCGCCCGGTGGGCAAACAGGCTGATCGTGTCGCGCACGCTCGCAAAGAAACTTCGACCGCTCGCGACGCCGACATGCCCCTCGCTCGTCAATGCGATCTGTTGCGAGGCCACATGCACCGTAGCGGGCGTCGTGATTTCAACACCCGCCTTACCATCGATCATCAGATGGGGCTCGGAAAATTCCGGGAACGGATTTCCATCGCGTGCGACGCCACGAATCTGGTCGTTCTGCACTTCAATCGTCTTCGCGAGGTCCGACTGGTGTCCGTCGGTCTCCTGGGCTTGAGCTTCCTGGGCAGCCTGGCTCATCGCGACATGCAGGCTCTGTGCAACTTCGAGCCGCCGGATCGCTTCCGACATGGCTTTGGCATGGCCCTGCGCATTGGGACGACCTTCCGTCGTGAGTAACATGCCCGTCGCCGCGCGAAAGACGCCGTCCCCATCGGTACGCAATTCAACGCCCCGACCGCGCTCGTCCTGCCGCCCGGCATTCCCCGCGATACGCGTGATGTAACCCAGATTCAACTGCGAGGCGCCTTCGTCACTCGACAGGTGCGCCTGAATTTTTCCATTCGTGTCGTCGAAAGCAAGCGTATTCGCCCGCCGAGCGCCGATCTCCTTGCTGCGAATTCCGGCAAGCGTCTGGTTCTCCGGCAAAGCAAATGGCGGCATGTTGAACGCATTCACCGCACTTCCCACGATGACCGGCAGGTCCGGATCGCCATTCGCGAATGCAACTTCAACCTCGTGGCCCCGACGCGGCAGGAAGATCCCGCCGAACTGATCGCCATGCCACGCACCGGCAACGCGCACCCAGCAACTCGAACGTTCATCGTTGTCGCCGAGCCGATCCCACAGAAACTGCAACTTCACCCGACCGTACGCATCCGTCCAGATCTCCTGGTTCTCCGGACACGTCACAACGGCATATTCAACACCGGTAATACGCGGCTTCGCGATCGAGCGCAGCAGCCGGAACGGCTCGTGAGTCGGCTGCAACACGAAATCCGCTTCGCAGTGGTATCGCTGACCGGAACCTGACGCTTCGCCGACGTCTTCGATCTTCAGCATTGCAGAAATAACCGCGTATTCACAGTTGGCGGTGCGCTGCGGATAGTGCGAAAGCACGAAGGTCTGTCCGGCGACCAGCCCACGCAGGTTGCCCTGTCCGGAGGCTCTGATCCCCTGACAGCGATACGCCTGCATCTGCACGAGCGTCAGGTATTCGGCTTCGGTCCGCGGTTCGTTGGGCGCGCCTGACAACCCGCCCGAACCGGCCTGAGGCTGCGCATAATCGGCCCACGTGTAATGTTCCTGATTGGCGAGCCCCGTATTGCGTGGGTCTTCTCGCGCAACCGTCAGGTTTGCGCGCGGCCGGGCGTAGTCGTAGTCGACACTGGTCACCGCACCTGTCGTCAACGCATTCGAGACCGACAGCGCATGAATATGCTCCTCGTCAATACGCCGGCTATTGGGAGCCTCGTAGCGGATCGTCGAATAGGCATCGCCGTGTGGCTTGAGCGCGGCTATCGTATCGCACAGCACGAGACGGTGCTTCCCCTCGTCATGCTCGAAGAAGTAGAAGATGCCCCACTCCTCCCACAACCGCTGCAGGAACGTCCAGTCGCTTTCCTGGTGCTGGCGCTGGATGTCCCGCTTGGGCCAGGTCTTGTTCGGACGCGGCGGCGTCAGTCGTTTGTCGACAGGGAACAGGTAGGACGAGAGCACCGCATCGGTGATCTCGATCACGGACATATCCTGGAAGATGCGGCAATCGCAATTCTTCGTCGCCAGCCAGAGCCACGGTCGAAGCGTGACCGCGTACACGATCGATCGACCGTCTTCTCGCAGAATGGATGCGTGGGTGACGATGCCGGTGATCTCGCGCGTGCCTGCGCCGATGTTCGCCATTCCTGCATTGCCGGCAAGGCCGCGAATGAAATGACCCACACCTTCGAGCTGAATCGAGACCGTCAGTTCGGTGCCGATCAGCTTGTCGAGATCGATATTCGCGGCAACGCTCTGCGAGAACCCGAGTTCATCCGGAGTTTTCATCTCGAGCGTGTACTCGAACAGCTCGCCGAGTGTTTCGCCGCCCGTAAGTTTCACCGCCGTGAAGATCGGACGATCACCGTACATCGGCAGGGCCGCGCCGGAAATCGACAACGTCCGCGGTGCGTCAAACAAAGTCATTCCCTTATTTCCAACCATTAACGTGAAAACAACCCGACAACATCACCAGAAAAATCAGGTGTGTGATCGCCACCACAACCCTCTTGAACATATATCCTCGCTTGATTAAGTCACGCCGATGCGCGCACGCCCTACAACTCAAGCCTCGACGACGGGAACTCGCCCGCCACATGCAACGCGATACCACCGTAACGCACGACTGCCTCCCAAAGCGGCTCACCTTGCGTCAATTCGTAATGGATGTAGTCCGCGTTGGTATCGTCGACAACCGACGTCAGACACAGACGCGGCGGCGTGTGCCGATAAGGCGAATGTGTGTCGAGCGGCCGACACGTATCCGTGCGCAGATGCGTCGACAGTTCGCCCGCCATGCCGGGCGGCCGCAAGCCGTTGACGCACGTCGTCGAGTTCTCGCGGCGTGGCATGGTGAGACAGCGCCACGCGTGCGCACGCGGTATCGAGCACGCTGATCGCCTTGTCCGGCAATTGACGCGACGGGATGTCACGGTGAAACAACGTCACTGCACCGCGAATCGCCTCGTCACGCGTCACTCCGCCGCGATGCGCGGAGAACGTTTGCACGAGCCCCCGCACCATATCGACGGCAGCAACCTCGGACGGCTCCGCGACTTGGAGAACCTGAAAGCGTCGGGTCGATGCGGGATCTTTCTCGATATGCCGCTTGTACTGGGCCCAGGTCGTCGCACCAATCGTGCGCAGCGTGCCGCGCGCCAGCGCCGGCTTCAGGAGGTTGGCTGCGTCGTCCGTGCCGGCCTGACCGCCTGCACCGATCAGCGTGTGGATCTCGTCGATGAACAGGATGAGCGGCGCAGGCGAGTTCGCGGGTGTCGCCGATTCAATACCTCCGTAAAGCTGGCCCCCTGGCTTACCGAATAGCGCTTGACGAGAAATGGTCATGATGATCTTTGTTGTTGGCCGCGATGGCTCCAAGCACCATGCAGCATCTGTCAGGACTGCTATGCAGACTACCTTCCAGACGGCATCCGGAAGCACTGGTACACACCCTTTCCATTCAATTCGACTCAATCGGTCAATCAAATCGAAGCCGCATTATCAGCACGAATTACAACCTCCGTCAATGCGTCCAGTCAGCAATATTTCCCAAGAACACTACCGAACCCCTTCTTGAACATCTCCGTCAACCCAGCACACGACATCAGCTCGACTCTCGACTGGACACCCAGCCAACCATTCGCAACACGCCCACGCAAGCCATTGATATTTTGAGATAAATTTATTTTTCTCACGAACCCAAGGTAATCGCGAAATAGATATTTTTTATCACAGAAGCAATAAATTCATTTTGCAACATTGTTTTACATTTCAAACCAAATCTCAAAAACAACTCAACCGGACACTCCCGCACGATCATTTCCATCCCAATAAACGATCAATCTTAGCTCGTGGTTAAAGTGCGGACTTATCGTCATTGGGCAGCCAGATGCGTTTCCTTCGCCTGCCGTGGCGTTGTCAATCGGACGTCTCGCACATCGGGCTCCCGCGTCGCAAAAGTCATGTGCGGCCCGACCACGCTGTTGCTGTTGCTGCCGCCCCCGCCGCTCCTGCAGACGATTCGTCAGCGTCGCCGTGTGCAGACGACCTGCTCGGCCAGCTCGGCATCGGCGGCATGGAGCGCGTCGCTCGACATTCTGATCCTTCGTCTCACACTTCCATTGGCGCCCCCGACAACACCGACGCGCTGATCGATACGTTGCATGCGCAGTATTGGCGGGCGCTGGCCGATCCCCACGCGCCCGTTACCGTGGAATGGGCGTCAGCCGCAGGAGCGGCGGAGCCGGCCATGCGCACGCCCGCGCCCGATTCGCACGACTCGACCGAATTCACGACGAGCGATTTTCGTTCTACATCGCGTGGCCTCACGGGACTGGAGATCGGCGAAATTGCCCGGCGCCCGCGGCCCTCGCACGCGCGCCTTGCCGCCGCGGCGCATCTCGTATGCGAATCGCGCAATCCGGACGGGTTGCGCGCGCCGCTCGAACGCTACTTCAGCGTGCCGGTCGCGCTTGAGGAGACCTGTTCCGCTGGATCGAAATCGACCCGGCCGATTGGGCCGATTGGGCCGATTGGGCCGATTGGGCCGATTGGGCCGATTGGGCCGATTGTGGCCGAATGGGTCGCTCGGGCGCTGCCGCGACGATGGGACAAGACGCCATGCTTGGACGTGTCACGCCGAACCGTCAGCACCGCTTTCGAATCGTCATCGGCCCGCGCGATCTCGACACCTATCTACGCTTCACGCCTCAGGGCGAGGATCTGCCACAGCTCGTCGAATGGGTGCGGACGTTCGTCGGCTACGAACCGGAATGGGAACTTGAGTTGCGCATCACGCCCCGGGAGTGCGCCACCGGCGATGATAGGCGGCCAATAACTGCCGCCGGCTGATGCTGCGCACGAAGGATATGCGTGTCGCGGTGCTCTACGCCCGCTGTCGCACGCGCCTCGGCGGTCCGTCGGGATTGGCGGAAGGAACCGGGCTGCTCGCGGCATGGCTGCAAGCATTTCCTGACGGCGTTCACCCGCAGGCACGCACGGACGACGATCGCGGCGCCGCGTTGGAAATGCGAATGAATGCCCTGCAGACGATGGCGGATCCCGACGGGTTGCTGGCCGACGTCCGGGAGATGGTGCTGACGAAGTCGACCGCCATGCGCCTGCAGATGCGGGATGTCGAACGCGCGTTCGCCCATCCGCGTTCGGCGGATGCGCTCGCATCGGATTCGGTCATCCAGCAGTTGCGGGATCTGCGGACACAACAACCGGAAACGGCGAGCGCGCTCGATGAGACGATCTCGAATCTTGCCGCGATCAACATCTGGGGGCGACGCATCTCGACACGTATCTGCCCGACCTCTCGCCATTGACTCGATTGCTGCAACTATTGAATGTCGCGGGTACGCGCGTCGAGGCAACGTCGGACGTCGCACACGTTTTCGTTGATGACATTGACGACCTGGATGCAGACGGTGTGCAGCCCGATGGAGGTTTCACGTCAATTCCTCCGGATGGCGAATTTATCTCTGACGCAATCGTACCCACTGCCGCTCCCCGTACTGAATCTGTGCCGACGACCCGCCGGGAGGCGCTGTTTCTGATCAAGACGGCGCGCCAGTGGTTCGAAACGAACGAGCCAAGCAGTCCGATCCCGGTATTACTGAAACGGGCCGAGCAGTTCGTTGGCAAACGCTACGTCGAGGTGGTCAACGCGATTCCGGGTGAGCTTCTTGCACAATGGGACCAGATGGATAGCCTGGAATAGCGTCGGAAATCGCGCTCACGACTGCCGTAAGACTCTCGTCGGCGCACCTGATCCAGCAGGAAATTACCTGACCTACATGCATATCTCCTGAAGCCAAGCGCGCCGTCGTCAATTCGACTTTCAGGCACACCGCAAGCGCTGCGACTCGGCGCGTCGGGCGTGTTCAGCACGAGGCGCCGGCCGCCGGCATCAGGCTGGCGCTGCATGCCCACGCACCAGCGCCGCGAGTGCCTCCTTCGGTGTCGTCGTACCATACACCCGCTCCGACACGCCGGCCTCGACATCGATCTGTCCTGCGTTATGCACGTCGTACAGATCGACGATCAATTGCGCATGCCGTTCGCTGAGCCCCGCGCGCAACAGCGTCGCGGTCCATGCATCGCGCGGCAGTTCGCGCGCGACGATCTCGTGGTCAGCCGCCGCGCCGAGCGTATCCGCGATGTCCCGCACGCTCACACGCTGCGGCCCCTCGATGCTGACGATACACGGCCCGTTGCCGGATTCGACGGAATCGAGCAGCAACCGCGCCGCCGCGACACCCACATCGGGCGCCCACACCGTCGGAAACACCTTGTCGACCGGATGGTGAAAGCTCGGCAGCACACCGGTTGCGAGCGCGACGGGCAACACGCGCGTCCAGTTCTGCACGTGCTCGGCCGAGCGCAGCAGCGTGAGCCGCGTCGGGACCGTCTTCACCGCTTCTTCTAGACGATGAAAGAGCCGCGTGATGCCCGTGTTGCCCTCACGCTCCGCACCGTAGTCCGACAACGCGAGCAGCGCCGGCGGCGGATTCGCGGCGAGTGCGCCGGTCACGATGTCGATCGTCCGCTCCATCGTCGCGGCCGGATCGTTGTCGGCGACGGGCACCGGACACAGCATCTGCACCGCTTGCGCGCCGTCGATCGCCATGGCGATCGCACGTGCGTCCGTCAGGTCGGCGATCGCCACTTCGCAGCCGAGTTGCGCGAAGCGTTCGCGATGGCGTGCGTCGCGCAGCACCGCGCGCACGGGATGGCCTGCGTGGCGCAGGGTCGTCACGGTCGACAAGCCGACGTTGCCTGATGCTCCGAAAATCACGAACACGATCCGCTCCTGAGAGATGAAGGTGCTGCGATTCTCGGCGCTCACCCGCAACGTGGCGCGCACGGACGGATGACCCGAACAGGAATGGATGACCGATCAGGCGGTTGCCGAGTTTTTCCGCTGCGTGGCCGCACCCGGCAATTGTCCAGCAGGTTGTTGGACGATTGCCGGGGAGCCTAACCAGATTTCGCTGACCAAACTGCAGCATCGGGAACAATACATTGCCTACGCACGACGGATAGTGGACTCGCCCATCGTCGGCCCGCGCGGAGCACCAGTCCCGTGCGGCAGCCGATCAACGGTCGTCGCCGTCATAAGCAAGCCTCAGCCCACCCCGCGCCCCTGACCGCGCGATCTCCGTCGGCGTCGCGCCCAGCACGCGATTCATCCAGTTCGCCATGTGGCTCTGATGCGCAAACCCGGCTTCGAGCGCGATCTGGCTGATGCTGAGCCGGCCTTCGAGCAGCAACGCCTTCGCACGCTCGACCCGGCGCCGCACCACGTACTGATGCACCGGCATCCCGAGCGTCTCGCGAAACAGCACCTTGAAATGCGGCACGCTGATCGACACGAGCGCCGCGAGTTCGGCGAGCGTCATGCGTCGCTCGAGGTTCGCCTCGACATAGTCGATCACGCGGGCCGCCGCCTTCGGCGCAAGCGTACGCCGTCGCTCGCGGAACACCGGCTGGCTGTCGACCAGCCGCGCGACGAGCGCCGTGCACAGGCTCTCCGCATAGAGCGGGTCCGACGCGTCTTCCGCCTCGAGTTCGGCGGCCATCGCCCACGCGATGTGCTGCAGGCGCGGATCGCGCACCTGCAGCCGCCGGCGGATCTGCGCCTGCGATGGCTTCAGTTCGAGTTGCTCGAACGTGCGCCGCACGAACGTGTCGCTGAGCGCGATGTGCAGGATCCGGCAGTCGGCGCTGTCGGTCCACCGGCCCGGCAGGCCGGCAGGAATCACGTCGACGTCGCCGTGCGCCTGGATGCGCGACACGCGTTCGCCGTCGCACACGCAATCCGCGCGCACGGGTGAACCGATATGCACGCCGATACGGTGATGCTCGGCGGCCGGAATCCGGTACGTGCCCGCGCGAATCTCCAGCAACGACGCGCCGAAGCCGCGCCAGCCAAGCCCGCGGCTGGAGCGCAGGCTGACCGGCACGCCGTTGTCGGTCGGCGCGGCAAGAATCGGATCGCTCATGGTTCCCCTCCACCAGATCGGGTGTCGAACGCGCATTGTGACGCTTTTCCGCGGTGCTTGCCGGGCCTGAACGCCCGTTCCCGCAGCGCGCGGAACAAGATCATCCGTTTCTGCTCAAACCGATCCGCGCCTGCGCGCCGGCAAGCGCCGACACGCCTACGATCGCCTCATCCGACACCTGCGGAGCCCGTCATGCCCGATTGCCGCCCGTTTCGCGCGACGTTCGCCGCGCCGCCGCCGTCCGGGGCCACCCGCGTTGCTTCCCGCCGCGCTTCCCGCGCTGTTTCCCGTCCTCGTTCCGGCAGTATCCGCGCGACACTCGCCGAACGCTGCCTGCGCATGATCGGCTGGTACCGGCTCGAGCGGCTGCTCGCGTCGATTCCCGACAGCAACGACGACTTCGGGATCGTTTAACCGCCGCGACACAGGGCACACGCGCCGCCCGCGTCGGCCTACTTGCGCCGCCGCTCGTGCGGCGCGACGGTCGCGCCGTCGATCACCGGCGCGCCCTGCTTGATCAGGAAGTCGCGAAACAGCCCCGTCACCTGCGAGATCCGCCGGTCGGCGAGCGTGACCACATACCATTCGCGCTCGATCGGGTTGCCCGGAAACGGCAACTGCCCGAGCAGCCCGGTGCGCAACTCGAGTGCACACGCGTGCAACGACAGGAACGCGACGCCGAGCCCCGCTTCGGCCATCTGCTTGATCGCCTCGTTGCTCGACAGCTCGGAGCCCACGTGGAAGCGGTAGCCGGCCGTCTTGAACAGGCTCTCGACCGTGGAACGCGTGCCCGCGCCGCGTTCGCGCACGAGCAGGTGCGCGGATTCGAGATCCTTCAGCGCGACGCGCTTGCGCTGCATCAGCGGATGGCCGGGCGCCGCGACGAACACCATCGGATGCTTCGCGAACTCGACCGCGTGCGTGCGCAGCTCCTTCGGCGCGCTGCCCATCACCGCGAGATCGATTTCATGCGTCGCGAGCATGCGGATGATGTCGTCGCGATTGCCGACCTTGAAATAGGTCTTCACGTGCGGCCGCGTCGCGGTGAATTTCACGAGCAGCGGCGGGATCAGGTACTCGGCCGTCGTGATCGCGCCGATCCGCAGCGTGCCGCCGAGATCGCCCGTCAGCGCGGCCACTTCGTCGCCGGCCTCGCTCCACAGATGCAGGATCTCGCGCGCATAGCGCGACACGATTTCACCGGCGGCGGTCAGCTGCACGCCGCGCCCCACCCGCTGCAGCAGCGCGGCGCCCACCGCCTCCTCGAGCAGGCGCACCTGCAGCGACACGGCCGGCTGCGTCAGGTTCAACTCCTCGGCCGCGCGCGACACGCTGCCGAGGCGCGCGATCATGTCCAGCGCCTTCAGCTGCCGGAACGTCGCGGTCTTTCCTATAAGTGAATACATATGAGTCGCTTATAAACATTAAATTGTTCGCGTAGGTTCAAAACTATATCGTCGGTTCTTGAGCAATGTCATCCGAATCGTCATCAGCGGGAGCCACAACATGGACACCATCACGCCTACCCTTGCAACGGATCGCGCACCGCGCGTGCCGCGCATCGTGATCGTCGGCGGCGGCGCCGGCGGCCTGCAGCTCGCCACGCGCCTCGGCGACACGGTCGGCCGCCGCGGGCAAGCCGACGTCGTGCTCGTCGACCGCTATCCGACGCACTTCTGGAAGCCGCTGCTGCACGAAGCCGCGTCCGGCCATCGCGATCCGGCCTCGCACACGATCGAATACGCGGCGCAGGCGAAGCGCCACGGCTTCCGCTTCGTGCAGGGCGCGCTGCAGCGGGTCGACCGCGCGGCACGCACGGCGACGATCGCCGCGGTGCAGGACGCGGACGGCACGGAGATCCTGCCGCAGCGCGAGCTCGGCTACGACGACCTGGTGCTGGCCGTCGGCAGCGTGACGAATTTCTTCAACGTGCCGGGCGCCGCGCGCCACGCGTTGCCGCTCGAAAACCTCGACCAGGCCGAGGACTTCCGCCGCAAGTTCCTCGCCGCGTGCACGAAGGCGAACCACCTGGCCGAGCAGCAGCCGGCGCGGCGCGCCGCGCCGATCTGCATCAACGTGATCGGCGCGGGCGCGACGGGCGTCGAACTGGCCGCCGCGCTGCGCCATGCGATCCAGCAGCTGACGACGTATCGCTTCAAGGCGCTGGTGTCCGCACGCGACGTGCACATCCGGCTGATCGAAGGCGGCCCGCGCATCCTGCCTGCGCTCGACGCAAGGCTGTCGGCCAAGATGCACGCGCAACTGCGCACGCTGAACGTCGACGTGCTGACGGACACGCGCGTCGCGGAAGTCGGCGCGGACGCGGTCACGACCGCGGCCGGCGAGCGGCTCGCGAGCGACATCACGATCTGGGCGGCCGGCGTCGCGGGCCCCGCGATGCTGCGGGAACTCGGCGACATCGCGCTCAACCGGTCGAACCAGGTGATCGTGACCGGCACGCTGCAGACGCCCGACGATCCGCACGTGTACGCGTTCGGCGACTGCGCCGCGTGCCCGTCGGCCGACGCGGGCGGCTTCCTGCCGCCGCGCGCGCAGGTCGCGCACCAGCAGGCCGTGTACCTGGGCGAAGCGCTCGCGCGGCGCCTCGCCGGCAAGCCGGTGGCGGGCTTCACGTTCCGCGACGCGGGCACCGTCGTGTCGCTCGGCCAGGCCGGTGCCGTCTATCAGGCCGACCTCGGCATGCGTTCGCGCTCGCTGATCGTCGACGGGCTCGCCGCGATCGGGCTGTACAAGTTCCTGTACCGCAAGCACCTGTTCAGCGTGCACGGACTGAAGCGCGCGCTGTTCCAGTCGCTGAGCCACTGGCTGCAAAGCCGCAACCAGCCGTCGATCAAGCTGCACTGAGCGTCGACGGCCACGCGGCATCGCAAGACGGCGTATCGGGCGCACCTCGCCCGATACGCCGTTTTTTCATGTGCACACATCCGGTGCATTCATATCGCGCATGCGTCGGGTGCGTCACATCGAACGCCATCGATACGATGCCATTCGTCCCGAACGCATGGATCGCGTGCATCCCGCGCCGGTACTGGCTCGCCGCCCGATTCATCAGTCAAACCCTATGAGTCGGCTATAAATATTAATTGGTTGCAATTTCCGGATCGACGCTAAGGTGTCGGGCATTCCCGTCCGCGAACGGACCGTCACGTCTCAGGAGAGGAATCACCGTGGTCATCGAAGCCATCGTCACCCGTCTCGACGCCGCATTCGCGCAGATCGAAGCGACACCGGATTCGCACGAATCGCGCAACCAGCGCGATGCGATCATCCAGTGGCTCGACAGCGCGTCGGAGCAAGGATATCGACTCGGTCTCGTCACGACGCTGCCGGCCGCCCGCCTCAGCGACATGTTCGAAGGCCAGTTCGGCCGCGCGAACCTCGACCGCTTCTCGGTCGTCGTGACCGACGCCAATCAGCAGGACTCCGTAGCAAATCAGCATCCGTTCGACGTCGCGCTGCAAGCGCTGGGCGTGCCGCCCGAGCGCGCGGTGGCCGTCGCGAGCAGCGAACCGGAACGCCGCGAAGCCGAGACGTTCGGCCTGTCCCGTTGCGTGCGCATCACCGACACGATGCGCTCGATCGCATCGGCAGGCGTGCACTGAGCCGAGCACCGCATACGGGCCGGCTCGCGCCGGCCGGTCGCGAGCCGGCGCGATGCCGGCGATTGCCCGACCGAATTCCGACATTCCGCCGTCAAGGCGGCCTGCAACACTTCCAGGCTCGACCGATCCTGCCCGGCGACCGGATGTCGGCGATGGCCGCGAACATGCGATGGGACGTGTATCGCAATGGCTCGCGGCTCATCGTGAAGATGATGCTTTTACAACGAGCGCGAGATGGAATTCCAGGCGGCGTGCGACGGCGCGAAGATCGCCGCGGGCAGTCACTTCTACGACTACGCGGTACGCGGAATTGAAGCGCCGTTACGGGTGTCCGTGACGCGCCGTCAGTCCACCGGGTAATCGAGATCGTGCCAGCGCTTCGCCGATTTCCCGCCGGAGCCGAGGTGACCGCCGGGGAAGCGCATCACCGCAATTGCGTGCAGCGCTTTCGCGTCGAGCGCGGCGTCGCCGCAACTGCGCCTGACCTTGAGATCGCGGACGCGCCCCTGCTCGTCGAGCCAGACCCGCACGATCACGCGCCTTCTCGACGCGGGAGTCTGCACACCGCGTGACAACAGGCGATCCATCAGCGACATGAAGTTCTCCCCGATCGTCGAATGCTACGGTTATCGCCGGTGTGCGCGCCGCGTCAATGCCGGGCGGCTGTGCTCATGTGTGCCGGCGCAGCCTTCGGCTTCGCGGCGACGTGCGCCTTCGGCTCGGCGCCGGCCGCATGTTGAACCTTGCCGGTCTTCGCGGAGGCCGCGTGTGCTTTCGGCGCAGGTTTCGCGCCGGCATGCGCCGCGACCGGCGCCTTCGACTGCGAACGAACGGTTTGCCGCCCCGGCTTCACGGCCGCCGCACTGCTCGCCGCCACGGGCGGATGCTTGACCTGCTGCGCGTACGCGTTGACGTCGTGATCGCTCATCCACGATTCCGTGTAGGCCGCCGACGCGGGATGAGCCAGGTTGAGATACGCGACCGATGCGACGAGAAAGGCACGAACATGCGTGCGACGATTGAATGCGGTAATGACGAATGCTCCTTTGGGAACTGACTCGACGCCCTGTATCGGCGCCGTCGTGGCGGCACGATAAAGGAGCGCATTCCGCACCGCAAGCGTCTGCCGGAGATCCAAACGATTCTTGACGTTTGAACGATCGATCCGGTGCGGGCAAGCTCGAACCGGCGCGGCAGCCGCGCGGTCGCTTCGGCATGCACATGTCGTCGCGCACGGGGCCGGAACGCTGAAAGCCAATCGCCCCCGACGACGCCGAACTAGGATTCGCCGACGGTGTCGAACGTGCATCGCCGGAGAGTCACATGAAACGCGCCACCCCGTTCGCCCTCCTGATCCTGCTCGCCGCCACCAGCTTGCCGGCACTCGCCGGCAGTGCCGCGTCGCCGGTCCCGCAGCAAGCGAAAAACTGCGTACCGTCCTCCTCCACGTCCGCCGGCACGGCGCCCGGCTCCCGCGCTGCATCAAAAGCGCCGCCGATTCGCGTATGCGTCGGCGATTCCGACACGCAGCTGAACCTGCCGTGGTTCCTGACCGACGTCCTCACCGCCGTGGACACGCATCAATCTCCCCGCGACCTGCTCCACAAGATGCGCGACGATTTCTGAAGCGCTGCTGTCGCCGATGCACGCGCTGGAACAACCCGCAGCAAGCGGGTTGGCCTCGTTCAAGGCGCGCCGATGCCTGGATCGCCGGAAGTGACGCGCGATGCAAATATTTCCCCACAAGCATCAATCAAGAAATTACGCGATTTTTGAATATCAATATTTCGTAATCGAGGGCTGCACGCCTTATACTTGCCGCGCACCATCCTCGTGCCAAGAGACGGTGTCTTCTGTCCCGGCCGCTCACCGATGCGGCCGGTTTTTTTTCGTGTGCGATACCGATATACATGCGTGGTCGGGGTATGTTACGGAGAAGCGCCTCGAATCCAGCGCCCCGCCGCGATGCCGCTTCGTGCGTTTCGCGAGCGTAGAATCGCTTTGCGTCCCGATATCGGCGCGAGCCGCGGTGCCCCGGCGAGGCACGGCGAACGCATCGCGTCTATCCATCGACCGGTTCGATCTGCATTCTCATGCGCACAACAACAAGTACGACCCGAGGACCTGCCGCGCCCGCACTGCCCCCGAAGCCCGCATTCCAGCGCAGCGGCGCGTGGCCGCACGTCGTTTTCCCGCTTGCCCTGATCGTCTGCATCCTCGTGTTCGTGGTCGCGCTCGTCGTTGCCGGGCGCCTGGCGCGCGACGCGATCGCGCAGCACGAACGCGTCGTCGCGAACGACATCGTGATATCGGTCGACCGCATTCTCGACGGAATTCGCTCGCGTCACCCGGCCGAGCTGGACGCGCTGGTCGGGCGACCCTGCATGACGATCTTCAGGACGCTCGCCGAAGTAGGCACTCACCTGCGCTATCTTCGGGCCGTCGGGCTGGCGAACGACGGTCGCGTCACATGCTCGTCGGCACTGGGCGCGATCGACGTCCCGCTCGCCGCATACATTCACGCGCCCGAGCCGGGGATGACGGCCATCACGCTGCTTCGGCAAACGCCGTTTCAGCATCGCGTTCCGGTGCTGGCGGCGTTTCGTGCGACCGCGCCCGAATCCGGCGTCCTCTATGTGGTCGAAGGCGACTATCTGGCGGACATGCTCGCGCACGGCACCCGCTTCGGGGCGGAAACGGCCACGCTGTCGATCGAAGGCGCCGGAAGCATCGATCAGCATGGCGCGTTCGTGCCGCCGTTCGGCGCGGCGCCGCCCACCGGCAGCACGATCGCGTCGGGCGCCTGGCCGTTCACGGTCTCCGTCACCTCGTCGGAACCCTACGTTTCGCAGGTGCAGCGGCGCTACGGACTGATCTGCGTGACGATCGCGCTGCTGGTCAACGGCCTCGTCGCGGCCGCGTACCTGCTCGCGATGGCGCCGCGCCGGCTGTTGCTGAAGGCCGTTCGCAATGCGCTGAAGCGCAACGAGTTTCATGTCGTCTATCAGACTATCGTCGATGTCGAAACGCGCAGGACCGTCGGCGTCGAGGCGCTGCTGCGCTGGCAGCATCCGAAATGGGGGCCCATCAGTCCGGCGGTGTTCGTCCCGCAGGTGGAATCGAGCACGATCCTGCCGAAGGTGACCGAATTCGTGCTGCGCACGGCCATCTCGGAACTGTCCGCGCTCGCGCCGTCGATGCCGCTGCATGTCGCGATCAACGTCGCGCCGAAGGATCTCGAACGCGCGCGCTTCGTGTCCGTCGTCGAAGACGCGATCCGCCGGCTTCCGCCGGGCTGCACGCTGGTGCTCGAAGTCACCGAGCGCATCCTGCTCGAGAAGAATCCGCGCACCACCGAGATGTTCGCCACGCTGCGCGCGAAAGGCGCGAAGTTCGCGATCGACGACTTCGGCACGCACCACAGCAACCTCGACATGCTGTCGCGCTTTCCGTTCGACTACGTGAAGATCGATCGACAGTTCATCTCCCGGCTGACGACGGGCAACGCGAAACTGATCGAAGGGATCGCCGCCGTCGCGCACCACTACGGCCTGAAGATCATTGCGGAGGGCGTGGAGACGGAAGAGCAGCATCGCGCGCTGCATGCGGTCGGGATTCAGTTTGCGCAGGGCTATCTGTACCAGCGACCGCAGCGACCGGAAGACCTGAAACGGGAATTCGCGCCGATGCCGGCCTAGGGCCTGCGCTGCGGCAACGCTGCCGCAGCTGCCGGCCGACGCGCTCGCGCACTCGACAGACGAATGCGTGCCGCCCGAACGTCATCCGGCCTGCGCGCGACGCCGATTGCTTCACGCGGTCGATGCAACGCGCACCACGTGGCGGATCCGGCGCCGCGTCCTGCCACCCGATGCCAGCGGCGCCGCTTCGGCGGGAACCGCGCGAGAAGCGCTAAAATCCGCCGCCTGGGCATCCACGACGAGCAAGTGTCTTGACTGCGTTCGAGCAGGGTTTCATCCTCACCCGCCACTGGCGGGACACCGCGTCCGGCATCGAGATCGAGTTCTGGCTGGCAACCGAACACGGTCCGCGCCGCGTGCGGCTGCGCCCGCAGGAAGCCGTCGCGTTCGTGCCGGCCGAGCAGCGGGCGCTCGCCGAACGCACGCTGGCCGGCGAGCGCGATGCCGAACTGCGCCCGCTCGCGCTGCGCGACTTCCGCCAGCGCGCGGTGGCCGGCCTCTACTGCCGCCGCTACCGCCATTTGTCCGGACTCCAGAAACGCCTCGCCGCGGCCGGCGTCGACGTCTACGAAGCCGACGTGCAGCCGCCCGACCGCTATACGATGGAGCGCTTCATCACGGCGCCCGTGCAGTTTCGCGGCACGGCCGGCCGCGACGGCACGCTGACCGACGGCGAACTGAAGCCCGCGACCGGCTATCGTCCCGCGCTGCGCTGCGTATCGCTCGACATCGAGACGAGCGTCCACGGCGAGCTGTATTCGATCGCGCTCGAAGGCTGCGGTCAGCGGCAGGTCTACATGCTCGGCCCGCCGAACGGCGACGCGCGCGCCGCGGACTTCAAGCTCGACTACTGCGACAGCCGGCCCGACATGCTTGCGCGGCTCAACGACTGGTTCGACGAACACGATCCCGATGCGGTGATCGGCTGGAACCTCGTGCAGTTCGACCTGCGCATCCTGCATGCGCACGCGGAGCAATACGGCGTGCCGCTGAAGCTCGGGCGCGGCGGCAGCGTGCTCGAGTGGCGCGCGCACGGGCAGCAGCCCGACCATTTCTTCGCGGGCGCGGCCGGCCGCCTGATCCTCGACGGCATCGACATGCTGAAATCGGCGACGTGGACGTTCCCGTCGTTCAGCCTCGAATACGTGTCGCAGTCGCTGCTCGGCGAAGGCAAGTCGATCGACAATCCGTATCAGCGGATGGACGAGATCCAGCGCCGCTTCGACCACGACAAGCCCGCGCTCGCGCACTACAACCTGAAGGACTGCGAACTCGTCACGCGCATCTTCGACAAGGCCGACCTGCTGTCCTTCGCGCTCGAACGCGCGACCGTCACGGGCCTCGCGGCCGATCGCACCGGCGGCTCGGTCGCCGCGTTCACGCACCTGTACCTGCCGCGCATGCACCGGCTCGGCTACGTCGCACCGAACCTCGGCGACGTGACCGGCCAGAACAGCCCCGGCGGCTTCGTGATGGATTCGCGACCCGGCCTGTACGACTCGGTGCTCGTGTTCGACTACAAGAGCCTTTATCCGTCGATCATCCGCACGTTCCTGATCGATCCGGCCGGGCTGATCGAAGGGCTCGCGCATCCGGGCGACGACACGTCGGTGCCCGGCTTTCTCGGCGCGCGCTTCTCGCGCACCGCGCATTGCCTGCCCGACATCGTGCGGCGCGTGTCGGAAGGCCGCGACGAAGCGAAACGCCAGCGCAACGCGCCGTTGTCGCAGGCGCTGAAGATCATCATGAATTCGTTCTACGGCGTGCTCGGCTCGACGGGCTGCCGGTTCTTCGATCCGCGCCTCGCGTCGTCGATCACGATGCGCGGCCACGAGATCATGCACCGCACGCGCGAGCTGATCGAGGCGCAGGGTTACGAAGTCATCTACGGCGATACCGATTCGACCTTCGTGTGGCTCGGGCGCGAACACGACGACGACGCGGCCGGGGCGAAGGGTCGCGCGCTCGTCGAGCACGTGAACCGCTGGTGGCAGGCGCACCTGCGCGATCGCTTCGGGCTCGAAAGCGCGCTCGAACTGCAGTACGAGCGGCATTACCGGCGCTTCCTGATGCCGACCGTGCGCGGCGCGGAAGAAGGCAGCAAGAAGCGCTATGCGGGCCTCGCGCGCGCGGCGGACGGCGGCGAGGACCTCGTGTTCAAGGGGCTCGAAACGGTGCGCACCGACTGGACCCCGCTCGCGCAGGCATTCCAGCGCGAACTGTACCGGCGGGTGTTCAAGCGCGAGCCGTACCAGGATTTCATTCGCGACTACGTGCGGCGCACGCTCGCCGGCGAATACGATGCGCAACTGATCTATCGCAAGCGCGTGCGCCGGCCGTTGAGCGAATATCAGCGCAACGTGCCGCCGCACGTGCGCGCCGCGCGGATCGCCGACGAATTCAACCAGGCGCGCGGCCGGCCGCTGCAGTACCAGCGCGGCGGCTGGATCAGCTACGTGATGACGACGGCCGGCCCGGAACCGCTCGAAACGATGCGCTCGCCGATCGACTACGCGTTCTACGTGAGCCGCCAGCTGCAGCCGGTCGCCGATGCGATCCTGCCGTTCCTGCGCGACGATTTCGAACGCGTGATTTCCGGGCAGGGGCAATTGTTCTGAGCGCGATGCGCGGCGAGCGCGGCTGCCCGCGCCGACCGTCTCGCCACCGGACCCGGCGATGACGGCTAAAATACCGGCCTGCCGCGCCTCCCGCCGCGGCCGGAGGACCTTCATCATGACCGCACGTCGCGGTGCCGCGGTCGCCATCGCGCCCGGTCACGAGACAGCCAGCCTGTCCAAAGCCCAGCAAACCTTCAATACGCTCGTCAAGCACATCGAAAAGCGGCGCGAGCGTCTGGGCGCATGGGAAGCCGTCACGCCGGCCTTCCAGAAGAAATTCGTCGACGGGCTGCTGCCGCTCGAACAGGAAGCGACCGCGCTGCGGATCAGGCTGATCCATCTGCTCGACGATGCGTTCCTGCAGAAGGGCCTGAGCAAGGCCGAGCAGCGCATGCTGTCCGACCTGATCGCCGACATGGCGCGCGACTTGCTGAACGTCAGCGACGACGCGGCGCTGAGGGTCATTTACAACCGCCATCGCGCATCCGACGACGCCGGCAGCGCCGTGGCCGATCCCGAGCCGATGAAGCGGGAGCCGCAGCCGATGCCCGCCACGGAGCCGGCCGACGATCTCGACACGCTGTCACCCGACGAGCTCGCCGAGCGGATGCAGGCCGAACTCGACGCCCAGTTCGAGCGAGACATGGCCGCTCACGCGGCCCGCGAGGCCCAGCGCGCGAAGCGCAAGAAGGCGCCGAAGCAGTCGGCCGCGCAGGCGAAGCGCGAGGCCGAGCAGGCCGAATCGAGCAAGTCGATCCGTGAGATCTTTCGCAAGCTGGCCAGCGCGCTGCATCCCGATCGCGAAACCGATCCGCAGGAACAGCAGCGCAAGACCGTGCTGATGCAGCGGGTCAACCACGCGTATGCGAAGGGCAATCTGCTGCAACTGCTGGAACTGCAGCTGGAGATCGAACAGATCGACCGACGCGCGATCGACGGCCTGAGCGAAGCACGGCTCACGCGCTACAACGGCATCCTCGAGGAACAGCTGCGCGAGCTCGATCAGGAGATCCGGCACGTCGAGAACGATTTCCGGCGTACTTACGGCATCGCGTCGTCCGTCAAGATCGCGCCCGATACCGTGATCCGCATGCTCGCGCGCGACATCGCCGGCATGCAGCGCGGCAACCAGGACCTGACCGTCGCGCTGCGCGAGTTCGAGGATCCGGACTACGTCAGGGACTGGTTGAAGGACATGAAACGCCGGCCGGTATCGTCGCGCTTCGACGACGATTCGTTTTGAGCGAAGCCGGCGTGGGCCGGCGCGCGGCGCCCACGCTTCGTCGCATCACGGCGACTCGCCGATCCCGCCCATCAGCGTCATCAGCTGCTCTCGCAGCCACTGGCTGCCCTGATCCTGATCGGCGCTGCGATGCCAGTAGCAGAAATATTCGAGCCCCGGCATCTCGAACGGCAGTTCGAGAATCCGCGCGGGGTAGCGCTGCAGCAGCCGCAGCGGCGCCGTCAGCGCGAGGTCGCCGCGCATCGCGATCAGCGGCGCGACCATGTAGTGCTGCACGCGCATCTGGATGTTGCGGCGCAGCCCGAGCCGCGTCAGTTCGGCATCGACGTGCCCGCTGCCCTTGCGGCGGCTCGACACGTGGATGTGCCCCATCGACAGGTAGTCGTCCAGGGTCAGCGTGTCGCCCTTGAACGGGTGGTCGTCGCGGATCATGCACGCGTAGCGGTCGCGCACGAGCAGCGCCTGGTGCAGGTGCGGGTCGCCGATCAGCGGCGCGTCGATCGCGATGTCGACGGAGCCGTTCGCGAGCGCGGTCGCCACTTCGCGGCGGTCCATCGTGTAGCTGCGCACGTGCATGCCGGGCGCATGCGTCTGCAGCAGTTCGCCGAGGGCCGGCAGCAGCAGCGCTTCGGTCAGGTCGCTCATGCTCAACCGGAACACGCGCGCGGACGAAGCGGGGTCGAACACGTCGCCTTCGTGCGCGCTCGAATCGAGCAGCTGCAGCGCTTCGCGCACGCGGCCGACGATGTTCTCGGCCATCGGCGTCGGCATCATCCCGGCCGGCGTGCTGACGAACAGCGGATCGTTCAGCGTCTTGCGCAGCCGCGCCAGCGCGTTGCTGACGGCCGGCTGCGTGAGGTTCAGCACCTCGGCCGCGCGCGTCAGGTTGCGCTTGTTGTAGATCGCCTCGAATACGACGAACAGGTTCAGATCAATCTTCGAAAGGCGCATCGCCGGATCTCCTTGCCGGCATCTTAATACGGCGTGCGTCTCCCGTTCGCCCACGTCGCCGGCTCGCGCGGTGCGCCGCTCAGCCGCGCGGCGGCCGCGTCAGGTACGGTTCGGTCGAGCCGCGCACGGCGTCCTTGATCTCCATGCGCGCGATCGCCTGCAGGTGCACCTCGTCCGGACCGTCGGCGAAGCGCAGCGCGCGGCCCCAGGTCCACAGGTCGGCGAGCGGCGTGTCGGGGCTCAGGCCCGCCGCGCCGAACACCTGCATCGCGCGGTCGCACACGTTCGTATAGACGGTCGGCACGAGCGCCTTGATCATCGAGATTTCCTTGCGCGCCGCCTTCGCGCCGACCTTGTCGATCATCCACGCGGCCTTCAGCACCAGGAGGCGCGCCTGGTCGATCTCGATGCGCGAACGCGCGATCCATTCGCCGATCGTGCCGTGCCGGTTCAGCGGCTTGCCGAACGCCTCGCGCGACTGCGCGCGGTCGATCATCAGTTCCAGCGCGAGCTCGGCCGCGCCGATCGAACGCATGCAGTGGTGGATGCGGCCCGGCCCGAGACGCGCCTGCGCGAGCGCGAAGCCGCTGCCTTCCTCGCCGAGCAGGTTGCGCGCCGGCACGCGCACGTCGTCGAACGTGATCTCGCAGTGCCCTTCGGGCGCGTAGTGATTGACCACCGTGATGTTGCGCACGATAGTCACGCCCGGCGTGTCGCGCGGCACGAGGATCATGCTCTGCTGCTGGTGCGATTCCGCTTCGGGATCGGTCTTGCCCATCACGATGAAGATCTTGCAGTTCGGGTGCGCGGCGTTCGTGATGAACCACTTGCGGCCGTTGATCACGTACTCGTCGCCCACGCGCTCGATGCGTGTCGTGATGTTGGTCGCGTCCGACGATGCGACGTCGGGCTCCGTCATCGCGAACGCCGAACGGATCTCGCCGCGCAAGAGCGGCAGCAGCCACTGTTCGCGCTGCTCGGGCGTCGCGAACATGTGCAGCAATTCCATGTTGCCGGTGTCCGGCGCGTTGCAGTTGAACACCTCCGACGCCCAGCTCACGCGCCCCATGATCTCGGCGAGCGGCGCGTATTCGAGGTTCGTCAGGGCCGTGCCCGGCTCGTCGGCCTTCAGGTGCGGCAGGAACAGGTTCCACAGGCCTTCGGCCTTCGCGCGCTCCTTCAGCGCCTCCATGAACGACACGGGATACTGCCCCGCATGCACTTCTTCGTTCCACTGACGAATGCGCGGCACGATGTGCGCGTCCATGAACGCGCGCACGCGTTCGCGCAATTCTTCCACTTTCGGGGTGTAGCCAAAGTCCATGATCGACTCCTCGAGATTCCGGTTTCCGTTCGTTCGGTTCAGAAGGCCGAGACACCGCCGTCGACGGCGACGGCCTGCCCGGTCAGATAGGTGTTTTCCTTCGCGCACAGCGTGAGCATCGTCGCGACGATTTCCTCGGGCCGGCCGAGCCGCTTCATCGGCGAGCCCTGCGCGAGAAAGTCCTGGCGCGCGCCGAGGTCGCTGTCGGTGACCATCGGCGTCGCGCTGTAGAACGGGCACACCGCGTTCACGCGAATGCCGTGGCGCGCGTATTCGAGCGCGGCCGTCTTCGTGAGCCCGACCACCGCGTGTTTCGACGCCGCATAGGCGGCCAGCTTCGGCGCGCCGCCGAGCCCGGCCATCGACGCGACGTTCAGGATCACGCCTTCGCGCTGCGCGAGCATCTGGCGAATCTGGTGCTTCATCGCGAAGAACACGCCCTTCGCGTTCACCGCGAAGCTCAGGTCGAGATCGGCTTCGTCGGTATCGATCAGCGCCTTCATCGGCGGGGCGATGCCGGCATTGTTGATGCCGACGTCGAGCCGTTCGAAGCCCGCGACCGCCGCCTGGACCAGCAACGCGACGTCGGCTTCGACGCGCACGTCGCAGCGCTGCGCGATCACGTCGGCGCCGGCTGCGCGCAGCCCCGCGGCCACGCGCTCGAGCGCCGCTTCGTTCAGGTCGCCGAGCGCGAGCCGCCCGCCCATCGCGGCCAGTTCGCTCGCGAGCAGCGCACCGAAGCCGCTCGCGGCGCCGGTGATCATCACGGCCTGCCCGGCATAGCTGTCGATTTTCATCGCGCGCTCAGATCGTCAGGCCGCCGTCGACGACGATGCATTCGCCGTTCGTGTAGCTCGCCGCATCGGACACGAGATACAGCACGGTGCCGGCCATCTCGCGCGGCTCCGCGTGGCGGCGCAGCGGGATCTTCGTCATCCAGGTTTCGTAGATGTCCTTGTCGGCGAACAGCGCGCCCGCGAACTTCGTCTTGGTGAGGCCCGGCAGCAGCGCGTTCACGCGGATGCCGAACGGCCCGCACTCCTTCGCGAACGCCTTCGTCATGTTGACGACCGCGGCCTTCGTGATCGAGTAGATGCCTTGCCGGTCGCCCGGCTGCAGCGCATTCACCGACGCGGTGTTGACGATCGCGCCGCCGCCCTGCGCCCTCATCAGCTTGCCGGCCTCGACCGACATGAAGAAGTAGCCGCGGATGTTCACGTCGACGGTCTTTTCGTACGCGGCGAGATCGGTGTCGAGGATGTGCCCGAAATACGGATTCGCGGCCGCGTTGTTCACGAGGATGTCGAGCCGGCCGTGCTTGCCGCGGATCGTCTCGAACGTCGCGGCGATGTCCTCCAGCCGCCCGACGTGGCACGCCAGCGCTTCCGCGCGGCCGCCCGCCGCGACGATTTCGTCCGCCACCGCCTGGCAGTCGTCGAGCTTGCGGCTCGACACGATCACGTGCGCGCCCTGCTGCGCGAGCAGCTTCGCGATTTCCTCGCCGATGCCGCGGCTCGCGCCCGTCACCAGCGCGATCTTGCCCGTCAGGTCGAACAGATTCGTTGCCATGTTGCTGTGCTCCTCCATTGATGTGTTGTCGTGCCGCCGCGCGGCGCTTCCGTCGCGGTCAGCGCTGCGCGTCGATCACGTCGACGGCCATCTCGGCCAGCCGGCCGGCCATCGCGCCGACGCGCAGCGCCTGCTCGCTCGACGCGTTGCCCTGCAGCGCACGCGCCTTCACGCCCTGCGCGATCGCCGCGAGCCGGAAGAAACTGAACGCGAGATAGAAATGCCAGTCGCGGATCGGCTCGATGCCGCGCAGCTCGCAATAGCGCGCGACGATCGCCGCTTCGTCAGGAATGCAGAGTTCCGCACGATCCTGGCCCGCGAGCCCGCGCACCTGGCCGCCCGACGGCAGGCGCAGGCACATGCAGAAATACGCGAGATCGGCGAGCGGGTTGCCGAGCGTCGACAGTTCCCAGTCGAGCACGGCCTGCACGCGATAGCCGTCGCGCGCGAACATCAGGTTGTCGATCCGGAAATCGCCGTGCACCAGCGCGGGCCGGCCGGTGTCCGCCGGGCACGCCTTCGGCAGCCAGTCGATCAGCGTCTCCATCGCGTCGAGGCGCTCGGTTTCCGCCGCGCGATACTGCTTCGTCCAGACGCCGATCTGGCGCTCGAAGTAGTTGCCCGGGCGGCCGTAGTCGGCAAGGCCCACCGCGTCGACGTCCACGTCGTGCAGCGCGGCCATCGTGCGCAGCAGCGCGTCGTAGCAGGTCGCGCGCTCGGCCTTCGGCAGCTCCGGCAGCGCCGGATCCCAGAAGATCCGGCCGTCCTCGAAGCTCATCACGTAGAACAGGCTGCCGATCACGTCGCGGTCTTCGCAGAGGTGATATGGATGCGCGACCGGCACCGCGGTGCCCGACAGCGCACTCAGCACGCGGAATTCGCGATCGACGGCATGCGCGGATTTCAGCAGCTCGCCGGGCGGCTGGCGGCGCAGCACGTAACGGCCGCTCTTCGCGTGCAGCAGGAAGGTCGGGTTCGACTGGCCGCCGGCAAACTTCTCCATGTCGAGCGGGCCTTCGAAACCCGGCACGTGCGCTTCCAGATAGCGCGTGAGGCGGGCTACGTCGAGGGGCTGGGAAGGCTTCGTCATCGTCGCGATCGTTCGTGGGGTCAGCCGTAGGTGCGCCACGTGTGCCGTTCGGGATCCTCGAGATGCGGGATGCCGTTGAACGACGCGAGGTGGAACGCTTCGGCGTTGAAGAAAAACTGCGAAAGACTGCTGTTGCGGATCTGCAGGTTCAGCGCGATCGCGCTCGACGGCGGTGCGGCGAGCACCTGCTGCACGGTCACCGCGATCGGGCCGCCGGAGCTCACCGCGAGCACGCGCTGGCTGCCGCCGCCGCGGATCGCGGCGCGCGCGTCGGCGACGCGCTGCTGGAAATGCGCCCAGGTTTCGGGGGCGGTGTCGCCGAGCCTGTCGTCGGCCCACAGGTGCAGCACCTGCCGCAGCGCGCGAAAGTGCTCCTTCATCGAGCCGGCCGCAAGCCGCGCGATCTCCGGATAGTCGTTCGCCGCCGCCGCGAACAGCCCGTGGAAGTCGTATTCGTTCAGGCCGGGATGGCGGTCGACCGCCACGCCGTCGCGGCCCATTCCGCGCAGGATCGCGGCGACCGTCTGCGCATGCCGGTTCATCGTGCCGCAGATCACGCGATCGAACGTCAGGCCCTGCCCCGCGAAGTATTCGCCGAGCCAGACGCCCTGCTGCTCGCCGGCCGCGGATAGCCGGTCGTAGTCGTCCGTGCCGAACGACGCCTGCCCGTGCCGTACCAGAAAGAGTTCAGCCATTGCCTGCCCGCCTGAGGGGAAACCGAAGGGTCAGCATAGCGACCGGGTCTGCATTTTTGAAATTTATTTTCTGAATCGGACGCTATTCACCCCATGAATTCCCGGTATCCAAACAGTGCGCTTTCGCCGGGTTGCGCCGACGGCCGTGCACTGCGGCACGGGAATTGCGCCACCAGGCACCGTCATGTCGAACAAATTCAGGAGGGGTGCGATGCTCGGTACAATCCTTATCATCGTTCTGATTCTGCTGCTGATCGGGGCATTTCCAGCGTGGCCGCACAGCCGAAGCTGGGGCTACTGGCCATCGGGCTCCCTCGGGCTGATCGTCGTCGTCGTCGTGATACTCGTGCTGCTGGGCCACATCTGAGTGTGACGACGCGTGCCGGTTCAACAGGCACGCGTCGTTCGGTCCGCGCGCCGTGGCTTCTTTACAAACGCCCGCGATGAACGCCAAGCCGGCAATGGCGAGCCGATAGATCGCTCGGCCGCCTGCTTGGTACGCGCCTTCACGAGCGCGTGCGGCGGCCGGACGGCACCAGCCATTCGCGCTTCGCGCCGTAATACCCGGCGATTCCGAGGAACAGCGTCATCACACCAATCACGATGAGCGCGCTGAACGGCGCGTCGAGCATCACGCACACGAACTCGAGCACGAACGCGGCAACCAGCGGCATCAGCAGCAGCCGGAACGAATAGCCGTCGCGGCCGTGCCCCTGGATCCACCATTTCACCGGCTGGAGTTGCCAGAAGCGGTTGTCCCGGTGGCGTGAAAGCCGTTGTTCCATGTCCGTCCATTCCCGACTGTGCGATTGCGCGGCGTCACTGCATCATGACGGCACCGGCGTCGAAACACGTTCGACCCATGCCGTGCGTCGTGTCCGTGCGCGGCCATCCCGCATCATGCCGCAACCGTTCGTGGAAAACCCGCATGGCGCCCCGAGCCGGCACCCGAACGCGGCGAAACCGAACACCGCAGGTTATCAATTGATCGAAAAGATTCAGTAGACGATGCCTCCTCCGGCGCGCGATGCTGGCCCGGCCAGTGAACGCGGCGTCATTGCAACGACGCGCACGAGAATGGAGTGAGACACATGCCGACCGATCACCGTCAACGACGCCATACGCTGTGGCTGCTGTGCGCGCTTTCGTTCATCCTCTACGTCGACCGCGTGAACCTCGCGACCGCGGCCGGCGCGATCAAGGCCGAACTCGGGCTGTCGAACACCGAACTCGGCATCGCGTTCTCCGCGTTCGCGTATTCGTACGCGATCTGCCAGATCTTCGGCGGCTGGATCGCCGACCGCTTCGGCGCCCGCATCACGCTGATCGGCTGCGGGCTGATCTGGGTTGCGTCGACCTTCATGACCGGGCTCGTGCACAGCCTCGCGCTGCTGTTCGCCGCGCGCCTGCTGCTCGGGATCGGCGAAGGCGCGACGCTGCCCGCGCAGGCCCGCGCGATCACGCACTGGTTCACGCGCGAACGGCGCGGCGTCGTGCAGGGCTTCACGCATTCGTTCTCGCGGCTCGGCAACGCGGTCACGCCGCCGATCGTCGCCGCGCTGATGACGTGGCTGTCGTGGCGCGCGGCGTTCTTCGTGATCGGCGCCGTCACGCTGGTGTGGCTCGTCTGGTGGATCGCCGGCTTTCGCGAGTACCCGCTCGGCGACGGCGGCGACAACCGTACGCGCACCGCTGCCGCCGCCCGGCCGGCACCGGCGCCGGGCCCGACGCCGTGGGGCCCGCTGTTCCGCCGGATGGCGCCGACGATCTTCGTGTACTTCTGCTACGGCTGGACCGCCTGGCTGTTCTTCACGTGGCTGCCGACGTTCTTCCTGAACGGCAAGGGCCTCGACCTGAAGTCCACCGCGCTGTTCGCATCCGGCGTGTTCTTCGCGGGCGTCGTCGGCGACACGCTCGGCGGCTGGCTGTGCGACCGCATCTACCGCAAGACCGGCAACCTCGCGCTGTCGCGCCAGAGCGTGATCGTCGCGAGTTTCACCGGCGCGCTCGCCTGCATGCTGCCGCTCGCGTTCGTGCATTCGACGGCCGGCATCGCGCTGTGCCTGTCCGGGTCGTTCCTGTGCCTCGAACTGACGATCGGGCCGATCTGGGCCGTGCCGAGCGATATCGCGCCGACGCACGCGGGCATCGCGAGCGGGATGATGAATGCGGGTTCCGCGATTGCGGGGATCCTGTCGCCGATCCTGTTCGGCTATCTCGTCGACCACACCGGAAGCTGGACGGTGCCGTTCGTCGGGTCGGTCGCGATGCTGCTGATCGGCATCGTCGCCGCGCTGCGGATCCGGCCGGATCGCGCGCTGTCGGCATCGACGCCGTCGCTCGCCGAAGCGCCGGCCGCGCCGTCGGCACGCTGACGCGGGGTGGCGGCGGTTCGCCGCGCGGTATCGGGCTTGGTCCTGCTCGGCGTGGATTGTCCCGACCTGCCCTGATCGCCGTCATCACGCACCGCGAGCGAAGCTCGCCGGTGCGTGACGCCGCAACGTAGCCGCCCCGCCTTCCATCAATCGCCCGCGCCCTGCCCGCCTTCCCGATGGAACAGCGCCAGAAACTGCTGCGCCGGAATGCTCAGCGGCCGATCCCGCCGCACGAGGCTGCCATACGACGGCAGCTTCTGGTCGAGTTCGTAATCGATGATCGCAACCAGCCCGTGCGCCGCGTTGCGCTGCGCGACGGTCAACGGAATCACGCCGAGCATCCGCGAACGGTCGACGAGGTTCATCGTCGTCAGGATCGACCCCGTTTCGACGAGCCCGCGCGGCATCGGCTGGTGACGCGCGCGGAACTCGCGCTCGACCACCTCGCGCGCCGGGCTGCCGGCCGGCTGCAGGATCCACGTGTAATCGAGCAGCGCGTCGAATTCGACCGGCCCCGCGCCCGCGAGCGGATGGTCGCGGCCCGCGATGATCGCGAGCGCCTCGTCGTCCACCACGCGGAAGTCGCAATCGGTGCCGACGTTGCGGCCGATCACCACCTCGAGCACGCCCTCGCGCAACTGCGGCATCAGCCGGTCGCTGGTATCGACCGCGATGTCGATCGCCAGCAGCGGATAGCGCGCCTTCAGCTGCACCAGCGCCTCGGTGAGCCGCCCCGGCGACGCCGCCATGATGCTGCCGATCGCGAGCCGCCCCGCGCTGCCGAGCTGCAGCTCGCCGAGCTCGCGATTGAGCGCCTCCATGCTGCCGCGAATCCCGCGGAAATAGCCGAGCACGCGCTCGCCGGCCGGGTTCAGCACGAGCCCGCGCCCGACACGATCGAAGAGGCGCTGGCCGAGCGCGCTTTCCAGTTCGGCCAGCATCTTCGTCGCGGCCGGCTGAGTGAGGCCGAGCTGCCCGGCCGCCGCGCGCAGCGTCGAGCATTCATCCACCGCGAGCAGCAGCGCGATCTGCCGCATCCGCAGCCGGTTCAGCAATTGGGGAGTCGAGTCTCGTCGATCGATCGAGCCCATTTCGATTACTCCAGGTTATCGATTCATCAAGAGTTTTCAATTTACCGACTCATTCCGTCTACCTAGCATGAACCCCATACACCAACGGCCACACGCCGCCACCGGAGACACCGCATGAACATGCAACCGCCCGCCGCCCGCCACGGAGACGCCGCATGACGACCGCCGCCGCCGTGCCCGCCGCTGCACTGCCCGCCGCTTCACTGCCCGTCGTCGCGCTGACCCTCGGCGACCCCGCCGGCATCGGCGCCGAACTGATCGCGAAACTGCTCGCGCGGCCCGACGCGACGTCCCGCGCGAACCTCGTGCTGATCGGCGACCGCTGGCTGTGGGAAGCCGGCCAGCGCGTCGCCGGCGTGACGGTCGACGTCGAACCCGTCGCGTCGCTCGCCGCCGTGCGCGGCCGGCCGTCCACCGCGCGCGCCGCGTTCGTCGCGCTCGACACGATCGATCGCGCGCAGGTCACCGTCGGCCAGCCCGGCGCGGCCGGCGGCCGCTCGACGTTGACCGTGCTCGACCGGTGCCTCGACGCCGCGCTCGCCGGCGACATCGACGCGATCTGCTTCGCGCCGCTGAACAAGTACGCGATGAAGCTCGGCGGGCTCCGGCACGACGACGAGCTGCACCACTTCGCCGCCGCGCTCGGCGTGACCGGCTACTTCTGCGAATTCAACACGCTCGGCGAGCTGTGGACCGCGCGCATCTCGTCGCATATTCCGCTGAAGGATGCGGCGGCCCAGCTGAGCGTCGCGCGAATCGAACAGGCATCCGAACTGATCTACCGGTCGCTGCTCGCGAACGGCGTCGCGGCGCCGAAGATCGCGATCGCCGCGTTCAACCCGCACGGCGGCGACGGCGGCAGCTGCGGCCGCGAGGAAGTCGACATCATCGAGCCGGCCGTGCGCAAGCTGCAGTCGCGCGACTGGCCGACCGACGCGCCGTTCCACGGCCCGTTCCCCGCCGACACGATCTTCCTGAAGGCGCAGGCCGGCGACTACCAGGCGATCGTCACGATGTACCACGACCAGGGGCAGATCGCGATCAAGCTGCTCGGCTTCTCGCGCGGCGTGACCGTGCAGGGCGGGCTGCCCGTGCCGATCACGACGCCCGCGCACGGCACCGCGTACGACATCGCGGGCCGCGGCACGGCCGACGTCGGCGCGACCTGGCAGGCGCTGCAGATCGCCTGCCGCATGGGCGCCGCGCGCCGCACCTCCACCGTTTCGGCGTGACGCTCGCGCGCCAGCCGCACACGACACACACACGACAACATCGATTCCAGGAGACACCAACATGAAGATCCGCTCCGTGCGCGCCCGCGTATTCCAGTGGAAAGGCAAGACCGTTCCGCCGCAGGGCAACTTCTGCTCGAACGCGATGGACCTGCTGTACGCGCCGCAGGAAACCATGAGCACGTTCCGCTTCCATGCGTGGACGGTCGTGGAAGTCGAGACCGACGACGGCATCGTCGGCCTCGGCAACGTCGCGCTCGCGCCGCACGTCGCGAAGGCGATCATCGACCAGTACCTCGCGCCGCTCGTGATCGGCCAGGACCCGTGGGACTACGAGTACCTGAACCAGCGGATGTACCGCGCGACCCACGCATGGGGCCGCAAGGGCATCGGCATGGCGGCAATCTCGGCGGTCGACATCGCGATCTGGGACATCCTCGGCAAGAGCGTCGGCAAGCCGGTGTTCAAGCTGCTCGGCGGCCGCACCAAGGAGAAGATCCCCTGCTACTACTCGAAGCTCTACCGCACCGACCTGAAGGCGATGCAGGAGGAAGCGCAGCAATACCTGAAGGAAGGCTTCCGCGCGTTCAAGATGCGCTTCGGCTACGGGCCCGCGCACGGCCAGCAGGGCGTGGTGGAGAACCTGAAGTCGGTCGCGGCGATCCGCGAGGTGATCGGCTACGACAACGACCTGATGCTCGAGTGCTACATGGGCTGGAACCTCGAGTATGCGAAGCGCATCCTGCCGAAGCTCGAGAAGTACCAGCCGCGCTGGCTCGAGGAGCCGGTGATCGCCGACGACATCGACGGCTACGCGGAGCTGAACCGGCTGACGAGCATTCCAATCTCGGGCGGCGAGCACGAGTTTTCGCTGTACGGCTTCAAGCAGCTGCTCGACCGCAAGGCCGTGTCGGTCGTGCAGTACGACACGAACCGCGTCGGCGGGATCACGATGGCGCACAAGATCAACGCGCTGTGCGAGGCGTATAGCGTGCCGGTGATTCCGCATGCGGGCCAGATGCACAACTATCACCTGACGATGAGCACGCTCGCATCGCCGATGAGCGAGTACTTCCCGATGTTCGACGTGGAAGTCGGCAACGAGCTGTTCTATTACATCTTCGACGGCGAGCCGGTGGCCGAGAACGGCTTCCTGCAGCTGCGCGACGACGTCCCGGGCCTCGGTCTCACGCTGAAGACCGAGTTCCTCGACCAGTTCGACATCGTCGAGTGAGGCCGCCCATGCACGCACGCTACAAGGGCGTCTTTCCGGTCGCGCCGACGATCTTCGACGCGCACGGCGCGCTCGACCTCGACGGCCAGCGCCGCTGCCTCGACTTCATGATCGATGCCGGCTCGCAAGGCATCTGCATTCACGCGAACTACTCGGAGCAGTTCGCGCTCGGCGACGACGAACGCGACCTCATCACGCGCACGACGCTCGAGCACGTCGCCGGCCGCGTGCCGGTGATCGTCACGACGTCGCACTTCAGCGCGCGGATCTGCGCGGAACGCAACCGCCGCGCACAGGCACTCGGTGCCGCGATGGTGATGGTGATGCCGCCGTATCACGGCGCGACGTTCCGCGTGCCCGACGCATCGATCCGCGCGTTCTTCCGCGAAATCGCCGACGGCCTCGACATTCCGCTGATGATCCAGGACGCGCCCGCGAGCGGCGTCGCGCTGCCGGCGTCGCTGCTCGCGACGCTCGCGCGCGAGATCGACGCCGTGTCGTACTTCAAGATCGAGACGCCCGGCGCGGCGTCGAAGCTGCGCGAGCTGATCGCGCTCGGCGGCGATGCGATCGAAGGGCCGTGGGACGGCGAGGAAGGCATCACGCTGCTCGCCGACCTCGATGCCGGCGCGACCGGCGCGATGACGGGCGGCGGTTATCCGGACGGCATCCGCCGCATCACCGACGCGTATTTCGCCGGACGCCGCGACGAAGCGTGCGAGCAATACGCGCGCTGGCTGCCGCTGATCAACTACGAGAACCGCCAGTCGGGCTTCCTGACCGCGAAGGCGCTGCTGAAGGAAGGCGGCGTGATCGCGTGCGACCGGCCGCGCGCGCCCTGGCCCGAACTGCATCCGCAGGTGCGTGCTGGCCTGCTCGACGCGGCACGGCGGCTCGATCCGCTCGTGCTGCGCTGGGGCCGCTAGCCATCGTTTCGTACCCGCAACGCGCGTTGCGTTGCGCATCGGCGTGACGGCGGCCCGACAGAAGGCCGCCGCCGCTCATCACATGGATCGGAGACACCATGACTCTGCTGAACCCCGCCACCCCGGCCTATGAAGCCGGCGATGCCATTCCGCGCCGCCGCTGGCTGCGCGTGATTCCGCCGCTGCTGCTCGCCTGCATCGTTTCGTACATGGACCGCGTGAACATCGCGTTCGCGATGCCGGGCGGGATGAACGCCGAACTCGGCATGAACGCGACGATGGCCGGCCTCGCCGGCGGCATCTTCTTCTTCGGCTACCTGTTCCTGCAGATTCCGGGCGGCCGGCGCGCCGCGCTCGGCAGCGGCAAGAAGTTCATCGCGTGGTCGCTCGTGAGCTGGGCCGTGCTGTCGGTGCTGACCGGGCTCGTCACCCATACGTGGCAACTTTTGACGCTGCGCTTCCTGCTCGGCGTGGCGGAAGGCGGGATGCTGCCGGTCGTGCTGACGATGGTCAGCCACTGGTTTCCCGACCGCGAACGCGGCCGCGCGAACGCGATGGTCATCATGTTCGTGCCGCTCGCCGGCATGATCACCGCGCCGCTGTCCGGCTTCATCCTCGCTGCATACGACTGGCGTCACCTGTTCTACAGCGCCGGCGCGCTGTCGCTGCTGTGCCTGTTCGCGTGGCTGATGTTCGCCGACGACAGCCCGGAAACCGCGCGCTGGGTGTCGCCGCGCGAGAAGGCGTACATCCTCGACGCGCTGCGCGACGAACAGGCGCGCAAGCAGGCCGCCGGCACGCCGGCCGCCGCGTCGTTCGGCGCGATACTGCGCAACCCGACGATCTGGCTGCTGATCGCGATCAACTTCTGCTATCAGGTCGGCATCTACGGCTATACGATGTGGTTGCCGACGCTGCTGAAAAACCTCACGCACGGCGGAATGGGCAAGGTCGGCCTGCTCGCGATGCTGCCGTATGTCGCGATGGTGATCGGGATGTTCGCCACGTCGTATTTGTCGGACCGGACCGGCAAGCGGCGCCTGTTCGTGCTGCTGCCGCTCGTCGGCTTTGCCGCGTGCCTCGCGCTGTCGGTGCTCACGCATGCGTCGATGATCGTGTCGTTCGCGTTCCTGATCGGCTGCGGCTTCTTCCTGCAGGCGGCGGCCGGCGTGTTCTGGGCGATTCCGCCGAAGCTGTGCAGCGTCGAGACGGCCGGCAGCGCGCGCGGCCTGATCAACGCGCTCGGCAACCTCGGCGGCTTCTGCGGCCCGTATGCGGTCGGCGTGCTGACCCAGCACGTGAGCGCGGCCGCCGGCGTGTACAGCCTCGCCGTCACGCTCGCGGTGGCCGGCCTGCTCGCGCTGACGCTGCCCAGGCGCTGCGAAGACTGACCGGACACGCGAACGAATCAACGGAGACACACCATGAACGACATCCTGTTGCTGGTGCAGAAATGCGCCCACACCTTCAGCTTCTACGACCTCGAGACGAAAGCCGCGCTCAAGCACATCGTGCTGCCGAACTTCCCGCACGAGTTCACCGTCGACGTGAACGACCGCTTCGCGTACGTCGGCATCTTCGGGATCGAGACCGCGTGGTCGCGCGGCCATGAAGGCGATCACCGGATCGCCGAGATCGACCTCGTCGAGCGCACGCACACGCGCATGCTCGACCTGTGGCCGTACTACCGGCCGCACGGGATGGCGGCCGATCGCGACGGCCGGCTGTACGCGATGAGCGAGGCGCACGACATGCTGCTCGTGTTCGACGCGCCGACCCGGCAGGCCGTGCCGAACATGGCCGTACCGTCCGGCGGCGTGAAGACGCACCTCGTGACGCTCACGCGCGATGCGAGCCGCGCGTACGGCGTGCACCTGCTGTCGAACACGGTCACGCAATTCCATCCGCGCGACGCGACCGTCGCGCCGCGTGCGGTGATGCCCGGCCCGCGTCCCGAAGGCAATGCGCTGTCGAGCGACGAGCGCACGCTGTTCGTCGCGAATCGCGGCGACGACACGCTCGTCGAGATCGACACCGACACGATGACCTGCGGCCGCCGCGTGAAGACCCGCAGCGATCCCAACCGCATCTACCGCACCACCGCGCCGGACGGCCGCGACCTGCTGCTGCTGACCAATTCCGGCGAGCGGTCGATCTCGGTGTTCGATGCACGGCAACTTGAGGAAATCGAACGCGTCGCGCTGCCCGCGAACCCGACCGCGCTGTCGTTCCATCCGTCGCGGCGCGTCGCGTACGTGTCGTTCCAGGACGACTACGTGCGCGAACTCGATCTCGATGCGTGGCGGTTCGTCGGTGCATTGCCGACGCTGCGCGAACCGGATGCGTCGTATGTGCTCGCCGGCACGCGCTGAGCGGCGCGACGACGCACCGCCGCCCGACGCGATGCCGGCGGCGCTCGTCGACGCGCATCACCACCTTTGGCAGCTCGGCGCGGGCGCGCACTACCCGTGGCTGCAGGACCGGTACGATCCGGCGCACTTCATGTTCGGCGACTACGCGGCGCTGTGCCGCGATTTCGGCGTGGACGACTACCGGCACGCCGCGCAACGCGCGCCGCTCGTCGCGAGCGTGCACGTCGAGGCCGAACGGGCGCGCGACGAGGCGCTCGCGGAGACACGCTGGCTGCACGAGGTCGCGGCCGCGCACGGGCTGCCGTCGGCCGTCGTCGCGTGGGTCGACCTGCTGGCCGACGACGCGCACGAGCGGCTCGCCGAACAGGCCGCGTGGCCGCGTGTGCGCGGCGTGCGGTTCAAGCCGCGCACCGCTGCGTCGCCGGACGCGGCCGTCGACGGGCCCGCCACGCTGCGCGACCCGCGCTGGCCGGCCGCGCTGGAACGCCTGGCCGCGCATGGCCTGAGCTGGGACCTGCGCGTGCCGTTCTGGCATCTCGGCGACGCGGCCGCGCTGCTGGCCGATGCGCCCGGCGTCGACGTCGTGCTCGAACATGCCGGGCTGCCGTGGGACCGCTCGCGCGCGGGGCTCGCGCGCTGGCGCAGCGGCATGGAAGCGCTCGCAGCCTCGCCGCGCGTGACCGTCAAGATCTCCGAACTCGGCTTGCGCGATGCGGCGTGGAACGACGCGGACAACGCGCGGATCATCCGCGACACGATCGCGATATTCGGCTGGCAGCGCTGCCTGTTCGCGAGCAATTTTCCGGTGGCGGGGTTGCGGGTGTCGTATCCGGCGCTGCTGCGCACGTTCGCTCGCGCGATGGCAGACCTCGACGATGCGGCGCGCCGTGCGATCTGGCATGACAACGCGATGCGTGTGTACCGGATCGCGTGAGCGGGCTTGACGCATCGGCCGGACGGCCGGAATCGTACGTATCCGGTTGACCGCAGGATGATTCGAAAAGTATACGAAAGCATTGCGCTTCGCGCGTCGATGGCCTTTCGAGTCAACCCATCCGGCATGATCAACCGCAACGGAAACACGGCCGGCTTCGCCGCGGCCGGTACACTTGGCGACATGAGCCACTTTCGCATTACCTATGACGGGCCGGCACTCGAATCGTCCGAAATGGACGTGCGGGAACTCGCGCCCGCCCTTCTCGCCGTCGGCGACTTGCTCGAGGCCTCGGCCAAGGCGCTCTGCGGAGACCAGGTTCGGCCACAGGTGAACGTCCGGGGCAGCTTCAAGACCGGCAGCTTCGGCATCGACTTCACGCTCGCGACCTCGCTCCTCGGCAGAATGCGCGACATGCTGAGCGGCAGCGAAGGCGCGGCACTCGCCAATGCCGTCACGATTCTGACCGCGCTCGGCATTGCCGGTCCGAAAGTCGGAAAGGGCCTGTTCGCGGTACTCAAGTGGTTGCGCGGCCGCCCGATCCAGCGCGTCCGGATGAACGAACGCACCGCCGTGCTGCACGTCGATGGCGAAACGCTCGAGATCGAACTGTCCGTCCTCACCCTGCTGCGGGACGTGAGTGTCCGGGAGGCGACCACCCGTGCGCTCATGCCGCTTTCGCGCGACGGCGTGACGATTTTCTCGGCCGGCACCGACACGGACGTGTTCGAGACCGTCACCCGGGACGAGGTCGACTGGTTCCGCGTACCCGAGCAAGCCGACGTACCGATCCTCGACGAGCATCGCAAGATGGCGTTTTCGATCGTGTCGCTCGCGTTCAAGGACGACAACAAATGGCGTCTCTACGACGGTGCCGCCACGATCCACGCCGCGATCACCGATGCGAATTTCCTGAATTGCGTGGACAACAACCAGATCAGCTTCAGCAAGGGCGACGTACTCGTCTGCAGCGTGCGCGTACAGCAGTGGCAGACCGCCGACGGAGCCAAGACCGAATACGAGGTCACGAACGTCCTCGAGCATCGTCCGGCCGCGCGGCAAATCCAGTTGCCCGGCCTTTGACCGGCATGCCGCGCTCGTGAATCATGCGCTGCATGCCATCGAACCCGCTCTCGAACGCGCTCCGACCATGCCCCCTGCGATCCGCCTGCGCCCGGCGTCTGCCGCCGACCTGCCGTTCCTGCTGAGGCTGCGCCAGCTCACGATGACCGAGCATCTGCAACGCGTCGGCGCACCCACCGACGACGCAGCGCACCACCAGCGCATCGCGACGCATTTCGACGATGCGTTGATCGTCTGCGAAGGCACGGATGCCGATGCCGACTCGATCGGCTTGCTGAAGGTGACGCGCGCCGCCGGGGAATGGCAAGTCCACCAGATCCAGATCCTCCCGTCGCGACAGGGTCGAGGCATCGGCGAAGCCGTGCTGCGCGAACTGCTGAGCGAAGCCGCGCGCGAGCCCGTGCCCGTATCGCTCAGCGTTCTGCACGGCAACCCGGCGCTGCGCCTCTACGAGCGGCTCGGGTTCCGGCTCCTGTCCGAAACGGACAGCAGCGCGAACCTGATATGGCACGCATGACGCCGCGCGGCCCGGCCGGCCGCACACGAGGCGCACCGAATGCCGCCGACGCAGCCCCCCGCCGCACACCTCGCAAAAAAACACGGGCCCTCCCGCCGGGAGGGCCCGCTTGCAGACCGTCCAGCCGGACGATCAGTCGTCGTCGCGGCTCGCCACCTTCTGCGTCACGCCCCTGAGCTTCGGATACGGCTGCGATCCCATCATGCCCTTCCACAACACGCGGTTGAACTGATCCGCCGGCACCTCGTCGGCATCGTCGAAGTCGAACTTCGCCGTCACCTTCGCCCAGTACGCCGCGTCATGCTTCGGCGTGACGTCCGGCCCGGCCGCGTAATGCGGGAGATTCTCGCCCGCCCCGTCGGCCAGGCGCAGCCCGGTGCCCTTCAGCGCCGTCGACGCGACGGCCGTGTAGGTCCACGACGCCGGGCCGTGCACGTCGAACACGTCGGTCATCGGCCGCTGGTACGCGGTATTCAGGTTCATGTGCTGCGTGCCGAGCACGTCCTCGATGGTGCGCAGCGCATTGACCTGGCTGTAGCGCGTCCGGATCACCGCGCCCTGCTTCACGTACGGCCCGACGATGTACGCGGGCCCGCGATGCGAATCCACGTGGTCGGGGCCGTCCTGCACGTCGTCCTCGGTCACGACGATCAGCGTGTCGTTCGCATACGGGCTCTTCGCGACGGCTTCGACCAGCCGGCCGACCGCCAGGTCGTTGTCCGCCTGCTGCGTCTCCGGCGTGTTCACGCCGGCGAGCGCCGTGCCGAACGCCCCCATGTGATCGTGCGACAGGCGCACCAGCGACAGCGTCGGCAGGTTGCCGCCCACGACGTACTGGTCGAACTCGCGTTTCCACTCGTTGAGGCGCCACTGGTCCGGATAGTTCTGGTCGAACCCGCGGAAATACACGTCCGTCATCGACGCGAGCCGCGGGTCGAGCGCCGCAGCCTGGACGACGCCGGCCGCGTGCGGATCGACGATCGGGTTCGCGGCCGTACCGATGCTGCCGACGTTGTTCACGAGGAAGCCGTAGTTGCGTACCGTGCCGCCGCCGGCCAGCACCGCGTCGAAGATGTAGCCGCGCTGGCGGCCGAACGGCGCGTCGGACGACGCATGGTTGCCGGTGCCCGGAAGCAGGTTCGCCGCGCCGCCCGGCAGGGTGGCGGCCGCGTTGCTGTAGTTCGTGGTGCCGGCCGGGCCTGCCGCCGCATCGCGCTGCTGCACCGTCTCCCAGTTCACCGGCACGTTGCGGTTCGTGCCCTCGCTCTCGTACGACAGGCCGCGATTGACCGCCGCGTAGTTGATCTGCTGGGTGATCGTCTCGGTGTTGGTGACGCGCCCCTGCAGCGCCCACGACCAGCCGTCCATGCTGCCGTCGCCCGGGTTCATGAAGTTGTCGAGCGTCACGAACTGGCTCGCCAGGCGATGGAAGTTCGGCGTGATGTTCCGGCCGAACTGGGCGAGCTTCGGATCGCCGTTGGCGCCGTTGCCGATGTCGCCGAGCACCTGGTCGAACGTGCGGTTTTCCTTCACGACGTAGATCACGTGCTTGATGTGGCGGCGCAGGAAGCCCATCACTTCGTTGTCCCTGTCGTTGTCTTCCGGGCGATAGAAGTTGTTGCGCGCGGCCTGCTGCGTCAGCGTCGGCAACTCGTGGGCCGCCGGCACCGGCGCGCTCACGAGCGACGCGCGCTCGAGCTGGAACTGGTATTCGTTCGACGCGCGCGACGCGGCGGCCTGCGCGGGCGTCGCGCCGAACAGGTGGTCCGGGTTCGGGCCGGTGGTGCTCTTGCCGTTCACCACGTACATCCACGTGCCGTCGGCGCTGAACGTCACGTCGTGCGGCTCGAACGCGGTCGGAATCAGGCCGGTGACGCGATACGCGCGCTCCCCGACGAGCGGGATCACGGCAATTTCGTTCGCGCCGGCATTGGTCGCATACAGCGTGCGGCCATCGCGCGACAGCGTGACCGCGTACGTCGCCGCGCCCGTGTGCGCCTGGCCGTGCGCCAGCACGCCGGCCGGCGCGCGCGCGTCGATCCGGGTCACGACCGCGTTGGTGTTCGTGTCGATCACCGCGACCTGGTCGGCGTTGTCCTGCGCGACGAACAGCCTCGATTGCGACGCGTCGAGCGTCATGCCGAGCGCATTGCCGTCCAGCTTGATGCGCTTGAGCAGGCGGCCGCGGGACGGCGACGACACGTCGATCGCGACGATCTCGCGATCGCGATCCGACGACACGTACGCGATGCCGTTGCCCTTCATCGCGACGGCGAACGGGAACGTGCCGCCGGCGTCGCCGCTGCGGCCTTCGTTGCCGGAGAAGAACGGCCGCAGGTCGTGCTCGTAACGCACGTTGCGGGTCGCGGTATCGATCACGCTGATCGAGTCGTTGTAGTTGTTCGCGACGACGAGCGTCTTGCCGTCGGCCGACAGCGCGAGCCCGGCCGCGTTCGGCTGCACGCGGATGCCGACGCCCTTGCCGGCGTGGCCGAGCGCGATCGTCGTCGACAGCGCCCACGCGCCGCCCTGCTGCGCGTAGACGTAGACCGCATCGTCGCTGCCGCCGGTCGCATAGAGCGTGCTCCCGTCATGCGAAAACGCCAGGCCGACGAACGCGTTGGTCTGCTGAAGCACCTGCCTGAGCACCGGGCGCGTCTTGTTCGCGCCCGCGACGTCGTACAGGAAGATGAATTGCGTCGAGGCCGCGGTGTCGACCGAACCGTCCGGCTTGTACAGCGAGTTCTGGCCGGCGGTGATGATCGCCAGCGTCTTGCCGTCCGGGCTCAGTTGCGAGCGCACGGCTTCTCCCGCGACGAAATGCGGATAGGCCGGCAGTCCGGGATTCAGGAATTGCTGGACTGCACCGCGCACGGCGAGCGGCGTGACGAACTGACCGCTCGGCACGCGGGCGGCATCGGCAGCGTCGAAACCGTCCGCATGCGCGTGCGACGCAAGCAACACGGCCGACATGACGGCTCCGAGTCGGAGCGCGCGCTTGACCTGGCTATTTTTCATAGGAATCCTCTGTACTGATGGGGCGATTACCGTCTGACGTGTCCGGCATGATCCTGGCGTTGTCTGCCCATGTCGCACGGCGGCGAGGGCCCTTGCCAGTCGATCGAGTGCATTGCGTCGACGATCGCCGACGTGCCGGCATTACATCGCCGCCCAATGTCAAGCGGATGACCGGCTCCGTTGCGGGCCGGCTTCTTACACATCGTTACAGCGAAGGCATTTCGATGACAGCCATCGCGGTGTCATCGTGGCCGTGAGCGCTCGCTCTCAAGGCGTCCACCGGTAAACGGTGATGCTGTTTCCCTTCACGTTGTTCTTCGTCACCACGTACTCGCCGTTCGCACGACGGTATGCACGCACGCTGTACATCGCATCGATCGCGCTGCTGGTATCCACGGTCGCCGGGCTCGCGTTGACGAGCGTCGTGTCGAGATTGCCGGTGTCGAGATTGAATGCGTCGATGTTCGGCCACAGCGGCCCGCTGCTGCTGAACCAGTAGCCGACGAACAGGTGGTTGCCGGCCGCATCGATCGACTTCGCGCCGCTGTGCGGCAGCGTGATCACCGGGTTCGGCTTCGTCGTGTTGCCCGCGCGCCAGCCGTGATACACCTCGATGCGCGTGCCGATCGACGTCCAGTCGGTACTGCCGACGACGCCCTGCGCGAGCACCATCGTGTCGCTGTCGGCGAGATAGGCGATGCGCGTGAGCGGCTGGATGCTGGCCGGCACCGGCGTCGGCACGCCGGGCCCCCACGACGGCTTGCCGCTCGCATCGAAACCGGTCAGCGGATAGTGATAAATGGCGCCGGTCTTGTCGAGGCCGGCCCATACGCCGCCGTTGCTGTCGAGGCTGAAGCCGGCCGACACGCGCCGGGTCGTGTTGAACGCGGGCCCGGGGATCGATCCGTCCGGAATCGCGACGTAGCCGTTGGCCGCGTTGAAGTGGAAGAAATAATAGACCGGCGGATTCTGCCCCGCCGCGACGAGGATCCGGTTCGCGCCGACCGACGTCAGCAGCCCGAAGTGCTCGTCGCGCTGCGCGTCGCCCATATTGATGCGCGGGTCCGACGGATACGTGAACGGATCGACGGTGTTCGCGACGAAGGCGCCGCCCGCGGTGCCGCTGTAGACGTGCGTGCCGCTGTAGAACAGCGCGCCGTCGGTGACCGGGTCCGGCGCGGCGATGCCTTCGAAGTTCAGCGACTGCAGCGTCCACCGCAGGCTGCCGGTGCTGCCGTACGCGTGAATGTCGGTCGCGCCGTTGCGGCCGAGATCCCAGCTGCCGCCCCACGGGTTGTTGAGCACGTACAGGTTGCCGGCCGTGTCCTTGCCGATGCCGGCCACGCGGGTGAAGCGCTGCGCGCCGACTTGCCCCTTGGTGCCCGTCGTCGTGTCGAGATAGCCGCCGCGCACGCCGAACGTGCCGGCCAGCGCGGGCCGGCCCGCGACGGTATAGCGCTTGATGTTCATGTCGGGGCCTTCGTCGCCGACCATCAGTTGCCCCGTCGCCGCATCGAAACAGAGCGCAGACGGCTGCGACCCGGCGGCCAGCCGGATCGTGTTCAGCAGCGCACCGGCCGGGCTGAATTCGACGACCGCGCCCGCGCTCTTCTGCGCGACCCAGACGTTGCCCGCACCGTCGACGGCGAGCGCGCCCGGCGCCGATACGCCGATGTCGCGCTGCCACACGCCGTCGGTCGTGAACACCCGCACGCGATTGCCGTAGAAGTCGCTCGCATAGAGCAGCGAGCCGGCCGTGGCGAGCCCGGTGACGACGTCGATGCGCGGCTGGTCGGTCGCCGCCGTGACCTGAATCAGCTTGTCGCGGAACCGCGTCGCGCGGTTGTAGCGCCCGACCGCGCCGCTGCCGTACCCGTTGCCGGGCTGCAGCGCGACGAACAGCGACGTCGCGTTGCCCGTGATCGCGCTGCCCTGGAATTCCGAGTGCGTGCCGATCGAGCCGACGCTCTTGCCGTTCTGGTAGATCGCGACGCCGCCCTCGTCCTCGTCCCACATCGACGCGGTGTAGATCACGCCTTCGGGCGCGACCCACATCGAACGCGCGACGTTGCCGACGTGCGCGGCGAGCGTGCCGTAGGTGTTCGCCAGCCAGTCGGTGGTGTTGGCCGCGTATCCGGCCGGCGCAATCGTGGCGATCGCGGCGGCGAGCAGCACGGCCTGAATCGGTTTTCCGGCGACCATGGCTGATGCTCTCCTGAATGGTGGAATCATTCACATGAGGGGGCGGCCGGATGGTTTGAAATCGGCAGTGCGTAAATACTGCCGCTTAAATCATCCGGTGCAGTCGGTATTACATCGCGCGCGCATTCGATAATCGGCTGCAGCGAGAATAGCGTTATATAAATCGAAAAAAATTGCGGACCGCTGGCGCAGACGGCGCGCGCGATTGCGCGAGAGTGAATGACCACTTACGCGCGTACCTTGATATCGAGGAAATCCGGCGTTCGCCGACGGGAATATCACCGCGGGTCGGAATGCGGCGTATCGGGAATGGGAAGGTTTTTCGGCGGATCGGGAAAATCGCCGGAGGCAGGTAAAGGAACAACTGCCGGCGGGTATTGCCGGCAGATGTTGCACCGGCCTGTATCCAGGTCGAATCCAGGCCGGTGCAGATCGTTTCATTTGAAACGGGGAAATCACGCGGACGTTGCCGTCTCCTGCACTTCCGCCTGAGTGATCTCGCCGCCGCCGTCCGGATCCGTGTCGTCGCGCGAATCGCCGAGCTGGCCTTCCCACTTCGCGACCACCGCAGCCGCGATCGAGTTGCCGACCGCGTTGGTCGCCGAGCGCCCCATGTCGAGGAACATGTCGACGCCCATGATCAGCAGCAGTCCGGCTTCCGGCAGATGGAACTGGCCGAGCGTCGCCGCGATCACGACCAGCGATGCGCGCGGCACGCCCGCCATCCCCTTCGACGTCACCATCAGCATCAACAGCATCGTGATCTGCGTGCCGAGCGGCAGGTCGATCCCGTACACCTGCGAGATGAACAGCACCGCGAACGTGCAGTACATCATCGAGCCGTCGAGGTTGAACGAGTACCCGATCGGCAGCACGAAGCTCGAGATCCTGCGATTCACGCCGAACCGGTCGAGCGCGTCGAGCAGCTTCGGATACGCGGCCTCGGAGCTCGCCGTCGCGAACGACAGCAGGAACGGCTCGCGGATCAGGCGGATCAGCGTGAACGCGCGCTTGCCGAGGAACGCCACGCCGGCGAGCGTCAGCACGCCCCACAGCAGCGCCAGCGCCAGGTAGAAGCTCGCCATGAACTTCGCGAACGTGAGCAGGATGCCGAGCCCCTCCGTCGTGATCGTCGACGCCAGCGCCGCGAACACCGCGACCGGCGCGAACCACATCACCGCGCCCGTCACCTTGAGCATGACCTGCGCGAGATCGTCGATCACGCCGGTCAGGCGCTTGCCGGCGTCGCCGAGCGCGGACAGCGCGGTGCCGAAGAAGATCGAGAACACGACGATCTGCAGGATCTCGTTGTTCGCCATCGCCTCGGCGATCGATTTCGGCACCAGGTGGACGACGAAATCCTTCAGCGTGAATGCGCCCGTCTTCAGGTTCAGCGCCGCATCGGCGGCCGGCAGCGGCAGGCTCAGGTGGCTGCCCGGCTTCAGGATCGTCGCGGTGATCAGGCCGAGCAGCAGCGACGTGAACGACGCGATGAAGAACCAGCCGAACGCCTTCACGCCGACGCGGCCGACCGACCCGCTGTCGCCCATCTGCGCGATGCCGACGGTCAGCGTCGCGAACACCAGCGGCGCGATGATCATCTTGATCAGGCGCAGGAACACGTCGGACAGCAGCGACACGTAGCCGGCGACTTCCCTGGCCATTTTCGGGTCGGGAAACGCGCTATGACAGGCGTAGCCCACGGCAATGCCAAGCACCATCGCGATGACGATGTACTTGGTGATGTTGTGCTTCTTCTTCATTAGCAATCCAAATTACAGAACGGGTGTTTCCAACGGCAGGTCGATCGCCGGCATTGAAACGGGATGGAATTCCGCGAGCGCGGTGCGCGCCGTTTTCGAATGCCGGAGCCCGTCCGTGGGCATGGCCACGGCGAACAGGGGAGGCATTCTATCGCAAACGCCGGACAATCTTTCAAATCTGAAAGCTAATGGCGGAAGGCGACGCGGGCAACTAGGCGGAGTGGGCCTTCGCCGGTCTGGGGCTTCGGGCTTCGGGCTTCGGGCTTCGGGCTTCGGGCTTCGGGCTTCGGGCTTCGGGCTTCGGGCTTCAGGCTTCAGGCTTCAGGCTTCAGGCACCTGCGCGCCCGTTCGGCCTTGAGCGGGGCGTCGGCGAGCCCCCGGCGTGACGCATCACGCCGGCGACGTGCCGGGTCGCGGCATGAACCGGCACAGGCACAGCGGCACCACGACCAGCGCCGCACCGACGAGAAACGTGGCCGACGCGCCGAACCGCGCCCACAGCGCGCCGGCGATGCTGCTCGCGAGCAGCATGCAGATGCCGCTCACCAGGTTGAACACGCCGAACGCGGTCCCGCGCAACGTGGCCGGCGAGGTTTCCGACACCATCGCGGCGAGGATGCCCTGCGTGAAGCCCATGTGCAGCCCCCACACGGCCACGCCGGCGAACATCGAGAGCGTCGACGTGCCGATGCCGAGCAGCAGGTCGGCCGCGATCAGCAGCACCATGCCGGCCGCGAGCAGTACGCGGCGATCGAGCCGGTCCGACAAAATGCCGACCGGCCAGGCGGACGCCGAATAAGCGACGCTCATCGCGACCATCACGCCCGGAATCCACGCCGCATCGAGCCCAGTCTGCTGCGCACGCAGCACCAGGAATGCCTCGCTGAAGCGCGCGAGCGTAAACGTCGCGCCGGCCGCGACGACGAACCAGTAACCGCGGGGAAACTCGCGCAGCGCGTTCCAGCGCAACGGCGAGCGAAAGCGCCGGTCCGGTTTCGACTGCTCCGGCTCACGTACGCCGAAGACGATCAATGCGATCGCGACGAACGCCGGCACCACGGCGAACCACAGCACGGTCCGGATGCGGTCCTCGAACCAGAGCATCAGCACGATCGCGAGCATCGGCCCGAGAAACGCGCCCACGGTATCCATCGACTGACGCAGGCCGAAGCAGGCGCCGCGGATTTCGGGCGGTGCGACGTCGGCCACCAGCGCGTCGCGCGGCGCGCCGCGAATTCCCTTGCCGACGCGGTCGAGCAGACGGGCCGTCACGACCACGGCCGGCGTGGACGCCAGCGGAAACAATGGCTTGGTCAGCGCCGCGAGGCCATAGCCGATCAGCAGCAGCCCCTTGCGACGCCCGAGCCAGTCGCTGATCGCGCCGGAGAACACCTTGACGATCATCGCCGTCGCTTCGGCCGCCCCTTCGAGCACGCCGAGCGCGGCGACGCTCATGCCCATCGTCGACACCAGATAGATCGGCAACAGCGCATGGATCAGTTCGGACGACAGGTCCATGAAGAGGCTCACGAGACCCAGGGCCCACACGGTCCGCGGAATCGCAGGCTTGCCGGCAATCGGGGTTGGAGCGCTCATGATCGATCTGCATCAAGGTTGCGGGCGGTGCGACTTGCCACGGGGTTCCCTGTCCCGACAGGACAGGCGCGCCGCGGCGCGGGAACACGTCAGCGCCGGTAATCGGCACACCGCGCGGCAGGACTCGCGTGACGGTGCCGATTGCCGGCCGTCCGCCACCTCGACACGCGGCGCGGCCGCTGCCCGTTCCGTCAGGCCGCGCACGCCGGCAGTATCCGACCGCTTCGTGACACCGACCGTGACGAGATGCCACGGCCGCCGGAAGATTTCAGGATACAGCGCGCCATGCCAGACCGGCACGCGCGCCGCCCCGGCGGTCACCACCTCGTAGTCGGATCGACAGACTCGCAACACCGAACGGTTCGATGACCGTGCCGGATCAATCCCGACGAACCTCCCCGCGCGACGCGCCCCGCTGGCGCTTCACCCGCCGTCATTGCCTGGCCGCACGCCGTGCTCGTCCGGATCCGGCACGAACGCATCCTTCGGCGTCAGCAAACATCAGACAAAAACCAGAATCCCGGTTATCGCGCAACACTTGTTGACCCTTACTTCCTTTCAAATGATAATGCGTCGCGTTTCGAGATTACGAATCATTACACATGGCAGGTTGGGAAATGAAACACGTGTTGCACCCGGCGCGACGGGCCATTCTGGCCGCCATCGCATGCCAGCCGATCATGGTCGGCGCGGCCTTCGCACAGGAAAACGCAAGTGCGCCGACCGGCACGGCCACCGACGTGTTGCCGGCCGTATCGGTGAGCGCCAGCGCGCTCCGCGATCCGGGCGAAGGCTACAACCCGACGAACGCGGTCAGCGCCACCAGGATCGACGCGCCGCTGCGCGATATCCCGCAGACGGTGAACGTGGTCACGGCCGAAGTGATGCGCGACCAGCATGCGAACTCGCTGCAGGACGTGCTGAAGAACGTCGCGGGCGTCGGGTTCTCGACCGGCGACGGCCAGCGCGACCAGGTCACCATTCGCGGCTTCTCCGCGATTGCCGATCAGTTCGTCGACGGCATTCGCGACGATGCCCTGTATTTCCGGGATCTCTCGAACGTCGACCGGGTGGAAGTGGTCAAGGGCCCGGCTGCCGTTCTTTACGGCCGCGGATCGTCAGGTGGACTGATCAATCGCGTGACGAAAAAACCCGGGATCGACGTGACCAACTTCGGGATCAGCTACGGTTCGTGGGCCGATCGCCGAGTTGAAGCCGACGTCGGGCGCGTCCTCGCGAACGGCGCGGCCGCCTTCCGGATCACCGGGGCACACGAGGAAGCGAAGAGCTATCGCTCGCAACAGTTCCTGAATCGCACGGCGGTCGCGCCGTCGTTCGAGTTTCGCATCGCGCCGAAGACGACGGTCCTGCTGCAGGCGGACTACCTCGAAGATCGTCGCGTGACGGACTTCGGCATTCCGGCCTATCACGGACGACCGGTCGACGTGCCGGCATCCGCGTATTACGGCGCGGCGAACGCCGGCGACGTGGACTATACGCGATCGCGGGTCTATTCGAGTACCGCGACGATCAAGCACGAGTTCAACGACCAATGGTCGATCCGGAACGCCACCCGCTACTATCACTACTCGCTCGACCGGAACAACACGCTGGTCGGCAGCGTCAACGAGGCGGCCCGGACGTTCACGCTGAATCACGGCAACGTCTATCGCGAGGAACACGGCTGGTTCAACCAGACCGATCTCACGCAGAAGGCCACGCTGTACGGCATGAAGCACGAGTTGCTGTACGGGATGGAATTCGGCCAGCAGAACAAGGATCTCGTCAGCTACTCGGCGCCCGTCACCGGCGCGAACGGCAAGCCGATGAATTTCGACCTGTTCGCGCCCGCCCTTCCGACGCTGCCGCTGCACACGTCGACCACGCCGACGGCCAACAACCTCGGCATCTTCAAGACCCTCGGGTTCTACACGCAGGACCTGATCAGCTTCAACGAGCAGTGGAAGGCGCTGCTCGGCATCCGCTACGATCGCTTCGAGCAGGAGACGCTCGACCGCCGTCCGAAGCAGCCGGGCCTGTCGCGCACCGATACGGCGTGGAGCCCGCGCGTGGGTCTCGTCTGGCAGCCCACCCGAACGCAGTCGTACTACGTGTCGTGGAGCCGCTCGTTCCAGCCTTCCGGCGAAGCGTTCTCGCTGGCGGCCAACAATGCCGAACTCGCTCCGGAAACCACGACCAACACCGAGATCGGCGCGAAGTACGACTGGCTCGGCGGCAAGGCCACCACGACGATCTCGGTGTTCCGGCTCGACCGCAGCAACATCAAGGTCGCCAATGCAAGCAACACGGCGCTGATTCCGATCGGCGAGCAGCGGACCGACGGCGTGGAACTCAGCGGGGCTGCAGAACTCGGCCACGGCTGGCGCGTGCTCGCGGGCTATGCCTACCTCGATGCCACCGTCACCCAGTCGACGGCCGCGTTGCAGGGCAAGCGCGCCACCCTGACCCCGCGCCACTCCGGCAACCTGTGGCTCACCAAGAATCTCGGCAGCGGCTTCGGCGTTGGCGGCGGCCTGAACCTCGTCGGCGCGCGCATGGCCGATCCGCAGAACACGGTGACGCTGCCGGGTTACGTGACGGCCGACATGATGGCCTGGTATGCGCACGGGCCGATGTCGCTCCAGTTGAACCTCTACAACCTGTTCAACAAGGGCTACATCGTGTCGGCCCACGGCTCGAACCCGAACCTCAACATGCCGGGGGCGCCGCGCAGCGTCATGGCGACGTTGCGATACGAGATGTAGAAGCGGCGCAGTCCCGACGAGGCGTGCCGGGCGGATCGACGATCCGTCACCGACCGCCGCCTCGGCAATACCGGATCACGAGCGTCCTGATCCGCGTGACGGCACGCGGACGGCGTACATCGTCCGGCAAACGCGTTCGTCGGGCATGCACCGGCGTGGCGGGACCGGTTGATGCAAGCGACGCGGTCGGCACGCGCATCGCCCCGATCCTCCGTCCCGTCCGCCGCGCGTTCGATCTGCTGCGGCCGTACGCGCGACTTCGCGCATACCTCGACCTCAAGCCCGCGTCAGCTTCGCATGCCGCCGCGCGCGGTCGTTCACGATCTGATGGCGCCGGTGATCCGTCATCTTCTTCCAGTCGCGCGCTTCGTCGCGCGTTCGCAGGCATGCCACGCAATAGCCGGTGCGACCGTCGAACGAACACACGTCGACGCAAGGGGACTTGACCGCCATGCTCATCGCCCTCGCGTCGCGGGCACGACTTCGACGGTCACGTGCGACAGGTTCCTGAACCGCTGCAGCACGCCGTGATAGAAGCGCGCATCGCGCTTCGGATCGTCTGTCACCACCGACACGACCGCGCTCATGTGTCCCGGCCCGAGCCGCCACACATGCAGGTCGCCGACCCGGTCGCCCGTGCCTTCGATCGCACCGCGCACGTTGTCCGTCAGGCGGCGATCCGAATTCATGTCGAGCAGGATCCCGCCCGTATCGCGCATCAGGCCGTACGACCAGTTCGCGATCACCAGCGCGCCGATGATGCCGGCCAGCGGATCCATCCAGACCCAGCCGAACGCCCGCGCGAGCAGCAGCCCGACGATCGTCAGGACGGAGACGGCCGCGTCGGCGATCACGTGGATGTACGCGGAGCGCATGTTGTGATCGCGCGCCGCCGCCGCGGACGTGCCGTGGTCGTGCTCCTCGAACGCCAGTTCGTGCTCGCGGCCGTTCAGCCGGACGATCGCGTTGAATTCATGCGGCTCGGGAATGGCTTCGGTCGACTCCAGATAGCCGCCGCGACTTTGCATCGCGAACGCCTGACGGCTGCCGTCCGGGCGGATCGTCGTCACCGACACCGCGCTCGCATCGACGAGCTTCGTCTCGTGCGTCGCAGGCGCGACGCGGAACACCGGCGGGACGCCTTCCTCGAACACCGACACGACGAATACGCCCTGCCGATCGAAGATCTGGCGCGCTTCCGCTTCGTGGTCGTGCGCGTGATCGTCGTGATCGTCATGACCATGCCCGTGATGATGCCCGTGATGATGACCATGACCGTGGCCATGATGGTCGCCGCTCAGCAGCCACACGCTCGCGATGTTGACGAGCAAGCCGGCAACCGCGATCGGAATCGCCTCGCCGAAATGAATCGGGACCGGTGCGAGCAGGCGTGCGACCGCCTCGTACCCGATCAGCAGCGCGATCATCGCGAGCACGATCGCGCTCGTGAAACCCGCGAGATCGCCGAGCTTGCCCGTGCCGAACACGAAGCGCGGGTCGCGCGCATGCTTGCGCGCATAGGTATAGGCGAGCGCGGCGATCAGCATCGCGCCCGCGTGCGTCGACATGTGCAGGCCGTCCGCGATCAGTGCCAGCGAACCGAACAGTGACCCGCCGACGATCTCCGCCACCATCATCGCCGCGCACAGCGCGATGACCATCCAGGTCCGGCGTTCGTTCTGCTCGTGCGCGGCGCCGAGAAAGATGTGGTCGTGCCCTGCGCCGAATGCGTCGTTGCTGAAGCTGTTCATTCCGCCTCCGGTTACTTGAAGTAGCTGTGCACGACTTCGATCAGCTGTTCGGTCGCGCTGCCTTCGTCGTCGTGACCTTCGGCGTCGACCAGATGGCTGCGGATGTGATCCTCGAGCACGACCGCGAGCAGGCCGTTCATTGCGCCGCGACCGCTCGTGATGAGGCGGAGGATTTCGTTGCAACCGCGCTCGTCCTCGAGCGCGCGTTCGATCGCTTCGACCTGCCCTTTGATCCGGCGGACACGGTTCAGCAGCTTCTGCTTTTCCTGGATGGTGTGGCTCATGGTGGTCCCTTCATATACCGGGGGGGACTATATATCAAATCGCGTTTCCATATAGGGGGAGGGGGTATTTTCCCGGAAAAACCAGACGAATGACGCGCGCCTCGCAGGCCGCCCGGCCGCCAGTCACCGCAGCAGCCGCCAAAGTTAACTTGTAGAACTCGTAACGCATGAGTAGCATTTGCTACATGAATCCACTTACGACATGGTCGCTCCTCGTGCTGACCCTTCCCACGCAGAACGCGACGGCTCGCATGCGGTTCTGGCGCGCGCTCAAGGCAAAAGGCTGCGCGGTGCTGCGCGACGGCGTCTACCTGCTGCCCCAGTCGGAAGCGCATGAACGGATGCTGGGCGAGCTCGCGGACGCGATTGCCGACAGCGGCGGCAGCGCTCACCTGTTGCGCGCGCCGAGTCTCGATGCGTCGCAGGAGCGGGAATTCCGCGCGCTCTTCGATCGCGGGGAAGACGACGCCGCCTTTATCCAGGCCCTTGCGGACGCCCGCAAGACCCTCGCCGGACAGTCGGCCTCCGAACTGACGCGCTTGCTGCGCCGCATGCGCAAGGATTTCGACGCCATCCGTGCGATCGACTATTTCCCGGGCGACTCGGCCACCCGCGCCGAAGTCGCGCTGCAGGATTTCGTCGCGCTGGTCGACACCGTGCTGTCGCCGGGCGAACCGCACGCCGCGGACCGCGCGATCCGGCCGCTGGCGATCGGCGAATTTCTGGGCCGCACCTGGGCGACGCGGCAGCGGATGTGGGTCGATCGCGTCGCCAGTGCCTGGCTGATCCGCCGCTTCATCGACGCACGCGCCCGCTTCGTCTGGCTCGCGTCGCCGGCGGATTGCCCGGCCGACGCGCTGGGCTTCGATTTCGACGGCGCGACGTTTACGCATGTCGGCGAGCGCGTGACGTTCGAGGTGCTGCTGGCGAGTTTCGGGCTCGACAACGACCCCGCGCTGATGCGGCTCGGCGACATCGTGCATGCGCTCGACGTGGGCGGCCCCGCGGCGCCCGAAGCGATCGGCTTCGAGGCCGTGATGGCCGGCACGCGCCAGCAGGCAGAGAACGACGACCGGTTGCTCGAGCAGATGGGCGCCGTGCTCGACGCCCTGTACGCACACTTCACGTCGAACGGCAAAAACCAAACCGCGGCCAGATCATGACCACCTCCATCGCCACCACCGAACCGACCTACACACTTGGCCAGCTGGTCGCCTACATGCTGCGTCTCGGCACGTTCGGCTTCGGCGGGCCGGTCGCGCTCGCAGGCTACATGCGTCGCGACCTGGTCGAGCGTCGCGGCTGGATCACGGAAGCCGACTACAAGGAAGGGCTCACGCTGGCCCAGCTCGCACCGGGGCCGATGGCGGCCCAGCTCGCGATCTATCTGGGCTTCGTGCACTACCGCCTGCTCGGTGCGACGCTCGTCGGCTTCGCGTTCGTGCTGCCGTCGTTCCTGATGGTGGTTGCGCTCGGCTTCGCGTACTCACATTTCGGCGGGCTGTCCTGGATGCAGGCCGTCTTCTACGGCGTCGGCGCCGCGGTGGTCGGCATCATCGCGATGAGCGCCTACAAGCTCACGACGAAAACCGTCGGCCACGACAAGCTGCTCTGGGCGATCTTCGTCACGCTTGCCGCCGTGACCTTCATCACGGAATCGGAAATCGCGTGGCTGTTCGTGGTCGCGGGCCTGATCGGCTGGCTGTGGCGTGCGCCGCCCAAGTGGCTGCAGCGCGGCGGGCTGAACGCGGTTGCCGCCGCCAACCTGCCGGCAGCCAGCGGCATATTGAGCGGCATCGACCTGCCGCAGCTCGTTCAGATCGGCGCGTTCTTCATGAAGGCCGGCGCGTTCGTGTTCGGCTCCGGGCTGGCGATCGTGCCGTTCCTTTATGGCGGCGTCGTCACCGAACATCACTGGCTGAACGACAAGCAGTTCGTGGATGCCGTGGCGGTCGCGATGATCACGCCCGGCCCGGTCGTGATCACGGTCGGCTTCATCGGGTATCTCGTGGCGGGCTTCCCGGGCGCACTCGTCGCCGCACTCGGCACGTTCCTGCCTTGCTATCTGTTCACGGTCATCCCCGCACCTTACGTGAAGAAGTACGGGCACCGTCCGGGCGTCAAGGCGTTCGTCGACGGCATCACCGCCGCAGCCGTCGGGGCGATCACCGGCTCCGTCCTCGTCATCGCGAAACGCTCGATCGTCGACCTGCCGACCGCGCTGCTCGCGGTCGCGACCGTGCTGCTGTTGTGGCGTTTCAAGAAGTTGCAGGAGCCGGTCGTCGTCACGGCTGCCGCGCTCGTCGGGCTCGTGGCCTACCCGCTGCTCCATCATTGAGCCGCATTGCCGGGAGGCGGCCGTGACGCATCGGACGACGTTCGTCCGCCATACAGGAGGCGTGCCGTGAAATGGATTACGCGCGAACGGCCGAAGGTCGACCGCATCGCATGTCCGTGGCTGATTGCGCGGTTCATCGACGATGCGCCGGAATTTCTCTACGTCCCGGGTCCGGACGTCCTGCGACTGGCGGACGAAACGGGCGCGGTGCCCTATGACGTGCCGGGCGTCGAGCTGGGCCATCATGGTGAACGCTGCAGCTTCGATGCGTTTCTCGACCGCTACCGGCTCGACGCCCCGGCGCTGCTCAAGCTCGCCGCGATCGTGCGCGGCGCCGATACCGGACGGCTCGATCTCGCGCCGGAATCGGCCGGGCTGTACGCGATCTCGATCGGCCTGTCCGGACACTTCGCCGACGATCACGAGCAACTGCGGCACGGCATGGTGATGTACGACGCGCTCTACGCGTGGTGCCGGCGTGATGCACGTCCCTAGCAGCCGCCGCGCGTCGACGCTCGCCAGCCGGATGCTGCCGGCGGGCGCGGACGAGGCCGCATGGCTCATCCTCGCCAGCCGCGGCATGCGCGGTTTCTGCGATGGATTCATTGCCGTGCTGCTGCCCGCGTATCTGCTGTCGCTCGGGCTGTCGCAACTGGATGTCGGCCTGATCGGTACCACGACGTTGACGGGTTCCGCCATCGCGACGATCGCGGTCGGCATGCTCGCGAGCCGCTTCACGCAGCGCCGCATGCTGACGCTCGCGGCGGCATTGATGGCGGCGACGGGCATCGGCTTCGCGAGCGTCTCCACATTGTGGCCGCTGTTCGTCATCGCCTTCGCCGGCACGCTCAATCCGAGTTCCGGCGACGTCAGCCTGTTTCTGCCGCTCGAACAGTCGCGCCTGGCGCAAGCCGCCGACGGCGACGCTCGCACGGCGCTGTTCGCCCGCTACAGCCTCGTCGGCGCCGTATCGGCAGCGCTCGGATCCCTCGCGGCCGGCCTGCCGATCGCGGTTGCGTCACATACCGGAATCTCGACGCTGGGCGCGATGCGCGGCATGTTTCTGGTCTATGCGGCCACGGGTGTCGTCGTCTGCATGCTGTATCGGCGGCTGCCGCGCCAGGCAGTTCGCGCGGCGCAGGCAGCGCCGCCGCTCGGCCCGTCACGCCCGATCGTCGTGCGGCTGGCGATGCTGTTCAGCGTCGACGCATTCGCGGGCGGTCTCGTCGTCAACTCGCTGCTGTCGCTGTGGTTGATGCAGCGCTTCGGGCTCTCGATCGCCGCGGCCGGCCAGTTCTTCTTCTGGGCGGGCCTGCTCTCGGCCGGCTCGCAGCTCGCGGCCGCGCCGCTGTCGCGCAGGATCGGCCTGCTGAACACGATGGTGTTCACGCATATTCCGTCGAGCGTCTGCCTGATCGGCGCCGCGCTCGCGCCGTCGTTGCCGCTGACGTTGACACTGTTGCTGATGCGAAGCGCGCTGTCGCAAATGGATGTCCCGACCCGAACCGCCTATGTGATGGCGGTCGTCACGCCAGCGGAGCGACCGGCAGCGGCCAGCTTTACATCCGTCCCGCGCAGCCTCGCGGCCGCTGTCGCGCCGACCTTGGCCGGCGGCCTGTTCGGCCTCGGCTGGCTCGGTGCGCCGCTGGTCGCATGCGGCGCGCTGAAGATCGCGTACGACCTTTCGCTGCTCGCAGCGTTTCGCCACGTCGAACCGGACGACGGCCGGGCACGGTAATCGCGGCCACGGCCGAACAGCGAACGAGCGGGGAACCATGCAAAGCGATGCCGCCGCGCCAATGTGGTGGCGGCCGTCGCGGGAGGCAATCATGAAGGATCCTGGACGCTGGCGCTACGGCCTGCCGCTGCTCGTCGCGCTATTAGGCGGGCTCGGCACGTCGGGCCTGCCGATTCACCGGGTCTTCGCCGCGGGCGAAGGCGCCTCGACCGGCGCCCTGCCGCTGAAGCATGTCGCGGACATCGCGTTGCCGGGCCGCGCGACACGACTCGACTACGCAAGCCTGGACCCGAGCCGCAACCTGCTCTTCATCGCTCACCTCGGCGACGGCGAAGTGATCGTTTTCGATACGCATGCATCGCGCGTGACCGCCCGGATCGCGGACGTATCGTCGGTACATGGCGTGCTTGCCGTGCCGGCGCTGTCGCGCATCTACGCGTCTGCGACCGGCTCCGACGAGATCGTCGCGATCGACGCCGCGACGCTGAAAATCGTCGCGCGCATGCCGGGCGGGCATTATCCCGACGGCATGGCCTATGCGGCCGACCTGCACAAGCTGTACGTATCCGATGAATACGGAAAAACGGAGACGGTCATCGATGTCCGCAGCAACCGGCGCGTCGCGACGATCCCGCTCGACGGCGAGGCCGGCAACACGCAGTACGACCCGGTTTCCCGACACATCTTCGTGAACGTTCAGACGCGGCGCCAGCTCGTCGAAATCGATCCGGCGACGGACCGTGTCGTCGACCGGTTCGACTTGCCGGGTGCGAAAGGCAATCACGGGTTGCTGATCGAGCCGCGCGCCGGCCTCGCCTTCATCGCGTGCGAGGACAACGACGCGCTCCTCGTCTTCGATATGCGCGCACGGCACGTCGTCCGGGCATTCGACATCGGCGGCGGCCCGGATGTGCTCGCGTTCGATTCGGCGTCGGACGTGCTGTATGTTGCCGGTGAAGCCGGCATCGTTTCGATGTTCAGCGTCCGGGGCCGGAACGTTGCCAAGATCGGCGAAGGCCGGCTCGGGCCGAACGCGCACGTCGTCGCTGTCGATCCGGGCACGCATCGCTCGTATTTCCCGCTGAAGGATGTCGGCGGCCGGCCGGTGCTGCGCGTGATGGAAGCCGGGAGCGTGGCAAAACAGGCCGGCACGGTGCCGCCGGGTGCAGGAACGTAACGGGCGAGCATGATCGGCGGCATCCGTCGTCACGCAGTATCTCGTCCGGTTCGATTTGACACGATCGGCAGCCTGTCGGTTGTCGGCGCCGCCGCCGCGCGTCAGGCCGAACCGATTCTCGCCGGCACGCCGCCCACGATCCGGTCGCGGCGTTCTCCGTCGAACGAAAACACGTCGCGCTCGGCCAGGTCGATCGTTGCCCGCCGACGGGACGACGAATCGCCCCGCCGGCCATGCGCTCGCCGGACACATTCACCCGGCTGCCTGTTACCGGTCGTACTCGAAGGCCTCGGTGAAGAGCGTGTCGACCGGATCGGACCAGCTCAAGTTCACGAACGAGAAGTCCGCGCTGCCCGTCCAGCCGGCCACCGACGGGAACGCGACGCCCTGGTCGCCCGGCACGTTGAGCGTGACCGAGGCGCCCGGCTGGACCGGCGACGCCGATGCCGAACCGTTGACGAACGTCGCCGCCGGCTGCCCGGCCGCGGTTGCGCGAATCTGCACGTTGCCGCGTTTGACGAACGGCAGACCCGATTTCGACGTCCAGCCCAGCGGGAAGGTCGCGCCGCCCGCGAACGTGTTGGCGGAGCCCGGCGTCAGCTTGTCGCGCGTGGACTGCGCCAGATCGTGCCACGCGTACTGGCGCAGCGCGTCGGGCGACGGCGACGGCGTACGCAGCCGGACCGTGTAGTGCCGGGCCGGCGTCGACGTGTTGCCGTTCTGGTAGATGTCGATCGTATAGGCGCTGAACGGCTTGATGTCGGCCAGCTCCGCGGTGCTCAGTTGCGGCTTCGCCCATGCGGTATTGTTGCGCGGCGCGTCGCCGGGCCACGTGAACAGGCCCTGGTTGGCCGGGTCCTGCGCGACGCCGGCCAGACGGAAGTTGTTGCGGCACTGCGGGTTCTTCGCCAGTGCGGCGAGTTGCGCCGGCGTCTGCCCGCTTGCGATCTGCGCGCGGATGTTCAGCGTGTCGCAGGTCCCGCTCGACGGCTGGAGAAACACGCCGTTGCGCAAGCCGGGGCCGTTGACGATCGCGAAGTCCACCGCGGTGCCGGCCGCGTCGACGGCACCCACCTGCAGGTTGAGCGAATCGACGAACGCGTTGGTCCCCGTCGACGGATTGGCCGGATTCAGCCAGTCCCACTTCTGTGCGTTCGCATTGACCTTGCTCAGCACCGCGCGCTGATTGCCGACCACGCGCCAGCCGGTATCGCCGTTCGCGAGACTGCCCGCCCGCACCGCGAGCTGTACATGCTGCTGCATGCCGTCGCGAATCCCGTCGCTGCGCGTCCACGCGAGCTTGACCCACATCGTGTCGCTGGCAACGACGCGGATGACTTCCGGCAAGCTGAAGCTCGCGTTGTTCATCGCATCGTCGGCCACGATGCCCGGCGTGCCGCCTGCCGGCGCGCCGAACTCCTGGTCGACCGACATCCCGTTGTTGAGGTACGCGGAAGGCACGCCTGCATTCAGTGCGCCGGACGCGACGTCGTCGACGAAGATCCGGCCGCATGCCGATACGCTGCCGCCCGTGCGCGCAGCGCCGGTCGAACCGGCGAAGCACTGGTTGAGCGCGCTCTGCAATGCCGCCAGATCGCTGGCGCTCGGCAGGTTCGACACCACCGCGCCATTGATGGTCGCGGCGGCCGGCAGGCTGGCCTTGTCGCTCGCCTGCGGCGCGACGCCGGGCGCGAGCTGAAGCTGCACCGGCGTATCGCTGGACGCGCCCGCCACCGAGCTGATCTGGACGCCGCCATCCGGCAGGACGTTGATCTTGATCTGGTCGAGCAGCCGGTCGAGACCCGGCGCGCCCGCCGTCAACGGGCCGGAAATCAGGTCGACGCCCGCATTGCCGGTGGCGGCCAGCAGGTCGGCCAGCGCCGACGAATAGGCTTGCACCGTGCTGGCGACGGCCTGGGCCGTGACCTTGCTTTGCAGCAAACCGGTATCGGCCAGCAGCTTGGTCGGGTTGTCGCCGACGATCGTGGCGGCAATCGCGTTCGTGATCGGCGTGATGTTGATCGTCTGCGTGCCGGCCGTGGCGCTGAGTGCGATCAGCGTGGCCTGCGAGTCGGCGACGTTGCCGTATGCGGACAACGCGAAAGGCGCGGTCAGGCCGGTCACCGTGCATTGAAACGCGCCGGTCGACGCATCGGCCGGGCAGTCGACCGCTTTGCCGGTCGCATCGACCAGTTTCACGGTGGCGGCCTGCATCGCGGCGCCGGCGGCCGCGACCCCGCTGACCGTCTGCGCGGCGGGCGGTGCGGGTGGCGAGGAGGAATCGCTGCCGCCGCCACAAGCCGACAGGACAAGCACTGCAATACCGGATACGACAGGTGTGAGTTTCATTGCGTTTCCCCCGAGCCCCTTCTGGTTGATGCGTGTCACATACATTGCCCGTGCACGCTGAATGGCGAGGATTCTCGCAAAGACGATTTGCTCGATCATCATTCAGGTGAATGAAAATCGGGAAATAACAGGGCATGAAATGCAAATAACCTGTGTTAGCCTGAAAAAAATTCGGTATTCGAAGCAATATCGTCAGACAAAATCAGAATACGAAGATCGCGAAGCGACGGGGTGAACACATGCAACGAGACCAACTCATCGGGGACCTCTATGAGGCCGCGCTGCATCCGGACGGTTTTCTGGAAGTTTTTCACCGGGTATCCGAATCGCTCGGCGCAGACGTATTTCACATGTTCAGTTGGGACGTCGCGCGCAATGCCCCGAAATTCTCGATCTATTCGCCGCGCGCGGAATTCGACGAGATCATCGCGCTCTACGATCAGTATTACGGCGCGCTCGATCCGCGCCGCGGCTTCGTCGAGAACGCACCGCTCGGCGAATTCGTTTGTTGTCAGGATCACCTGACCGAGCGCGACGTCGAACGCAGCGAGTTCTTCCAGGACTATCAGATTCCGTCTGGATTTCGCTACCTGATGGGGATTCGCTTCGCGCGCCCCGGCAGCGACAACATTCTGCTCGGGTTACTGCGCGCGCACGGCCGCACACCCTATTCTTCAGAAGAACGCGCGACCCTGACCGGTATGGCCGGGCATCTGCAGCGCTCGATCAACCTGTGGCAAGACGCGCGAGTGCTGCATCGCGACGCCACGCTCGGCGCCGAACTGATGGAGGAGCTGGGCCTCGCCGTCTTTGCGCTCGACCGGCACGCGCGCGTCCAGTTCGTCAACCAGGCGGCCGAGTCGATGCTGCGCGCCACCACCTGCCTCAAGCTCGAGAACGGGCACCTGAGCGCGACGAGCGCGCCCCAGAACGAGGCACTCAAGGCGGCGCTGGCGCGCGTCGCGAAGACCCGCAAGAGCGAGAGTCTTGCCCTGTCCGGCACGTTGGCCGCGGCGCACGAGATTTTTCTCGGCATCGCGGCATTGTCCGGACAGGCGCTCCATGCCACGTTCGGCGATGCGACGATACTGATCACGGTCAGGCGACGCAGCGGCGCCCCGCTCGTCGTCGCACAACAGCTGCGGCAATCGTTCGGCTTGTCGAGCGCCGAAGCCGCGGTCGCGGAAGCGTTGATCAGCGGCAAGACGCCCGACGAATGTGCGGCGAGCGCCGGCGTGTCGCTTGCGACGGTTCGCAGCCAGTTGCGTGCGATCTATGAAAAGACCCACTCGCGGAATCAGGCTGAAGCGGTCGGTCGGATGCTGTGGGTCCTACCGCAACACAAGCGCACGGATTGATACCTCGAAAACAGCGAGCGGGGCAGCGGTCAAAACGCCTTTGCATTTTTTAAGCTTGCCGGTGGAGGACATCCGCGTTCCTCGAGCAGGATCTTGGCTGAACCCGATGAGAATTCGTCGGAACTCGGTGGTGCTGCTCAATCATTGGCGGCTATACGATGGACGCGATACTTCCTCGTCCCATGCAATTTGCATGGTTCGTTAGCCCCGGCAAGTTTCACGGCCATTGTCGGGGCCTTTTTTGATTTCAGTTCCTGTCCCATTCGCTCGCCGACGCGGCCATGCCGACCTCTGATCGGCTGTCGCGACGCGCGACGGCGAGATGGCTGGTGTGCACACTCGCTGCACACATGCCGGCCATATTCCCGGTGTTTTCAGGGCTGCTCCAATTGCCCCAATGGCGTCCGCTCCAGCAGGACGACGAACAGATGAGCGCTCGGCCACGGCCAGCACGGCGGCCGGGGTGATTTGGTATGGGAGGTATCCGGAATTTCGTGTGTGAGGCGGGTTAAAACTCAGACTCCGATGCTGAGTCGTTCCGGGCAAAGCAATGCAAGCTGCGGCATCACGCTTCTCCAGGCGTGCCGGGAGCCTGTCCACTTGGCAACGACGTTGCGCAAGGCCAACCGGATCGGCACGAGCGCGTGCCGACATTTGCGCCTGCGGCGGATCCAGGCGTGGTGCGCGAGGCTGAGGGGGCGGACAGCACGTCTGGCGCACGGCTGGATCGGCCCGCGACTCACCATCGAACCGATGGAGCGCTGGCGGCGCCATGGCATGGCGTCGAACGGACCGTGAAATTTCACCTCGTCAATGCAATGCGCAAATTGAATTCGGCCAACAAGACCGAGGCCGCGGTCAAGGCGGCAATGCTGGGGCTCTTGTTCTGACGTCATTTGCTTCGTCGCTCGCTCGCTGAATAGCGAAGCAGCGCGTTGGTCCTGCTCACTGGGGCAAGGCGCGTCACAACCGGTAGCCGACGCCAGGCGTTCGAGAATGTCGAGACCCTTGTCTAGCGCGCGAGCGCGATAGCAGTCGATAGCATCGATCGAATCCGGCAAGTCGCAGCCCGATAGCAGGCTGCGGGTCGTTTGCGTCATCGGGCGAGTACTGAAATTTCCGTCGATCGACTCAGCGAGCCGACAGTGTGACCGCAATCTCGGCGGTCAGCGTTTCAGCGCCCGAGTTCGACTGGATGCAGGTGACCGGCGCGGCGCCGCAAGCGTCGATGCCAGTCGCCAGTTTCACGTAGTGTTCGTCGGGACAGAGATTGTTCGCCGGATCGAAGCCGATCCAACCGAGATGGTCGACGTAGACTTCAGCCCACGCATGATCGATTGCCTGGATTCCGTCGTCGCCTATCAGATAGCCGGAAGTGAAGCGCGCGGGAATGCCGAGCCGACGCGCCACCGCGATGAATACATGAGCATGATCGCGACAGGTCCCGTGGGAACTGATCCACGCAGCTTCTGCATCGGTGGCGTCGTCGCAATTCTCCGGCCCGGGTGCGAGACGATCGTGCACGATGTCCATCAACTCGTGTAGTTGCAGAAGACGGTTTTGCGTGCTCTTCAGGGCGGAGGCAAGCTCCATCAGCGAGTCTCCGGGACGCGTGAGAGGCGACTCGCGCAGGAACAGCCACGGATTCGTACGATCGTCTGCAGTGCCGATCACACCATCCTTGTTGTGCGTCGTCACTTCGCCGCGTGAAACGATGACGATCTCCTTGTGATCGTTTGAGTGACACACAAGGTCGACATGGTTGCCAAATCCGTCGATGTACGACAATGCCGGCTGCATGTCGTTTGCAAGCAATTCCCAGTGCCCGACCGTCTGACCGGGATTCGACGACGGTCGCAGTCGAAGGCGCCGCAATGCCAGCTGCAACGGCTCGTCGACGGTATAACGCAGGGTATGGGTGATCCCGATATGCATTGCAGTGCTCAATCGAAGTTGTAGGCCTGGGCGATTTCGAGCCCCAGTCGCTGGTTGCGCCGAATGAAGCCGGTCAGGAACTCGTGCAGGCCGTTCTTGAAGACTCGTTCGATCGTACTGTCGGAAAGCATCGTGAGCGTCTGTGCGGCGGTGCCGTGGCACGCGTGAGCGATGCCATGTTCTTTCACGAGCAAGTTGAGACTCGACATGACGCGTCCGTAGCAATAGCGCAGCGAGCGCGGCATGCGGCCGTTCAGGACCAGGTAGTCCGCGATGTTCAGCGGCTTGTACTGCACACCGTACACCCAGCGGTACGAGTTGTTCGCCTCGACCGACCGCAGGATCGATTCCCAGTGGTTGGTATCGAGGATCGTGCCTACGTGCGACACCGACGGCAGCAGCAGGTGGTATTTCACGTCGAGGATCCGCGCGGTGTTGTCGGCCCGCTCGACGAACGCGCCGATCTGCGCGAAATCGAAGATCTCGTTGCGCAGCATCGTGCTGTAGAAGCTGCCGAGGATCAGCGCGGTTTCGCGCTTCACTTCGTCGAGCACCGC
>NZ_QTPV01000016.1:0-131413 GCF_003857985.1 Burkholderia sp. Bp9090 | reverse complement strand
TCAGGTGTGTAAGCGCAGTAATGCGTTCAGCTAACTGATACTAATTGCCCGTAAGGCTTGATCCTATAACAAGTCTGCCTTGTAGATCGGCGCCGTGCGACAGCACTGGCTGCAGGATCCAGAGCGACAAGTTGGATTCTCGTGTGTGATACACACAACTCAAAATTACTGCTTCTTCCCAGATTGGTCGCGTTGCCAAGCAACGTGACAACCCTCTTTGCCTGATGACCATAGCGAGTCGGTCCCACCCCTTCCCATCCCGAACAGGACCGTGAAACGACTCTACGCCGATGATAGTGCGGATTCCCGTGTGAAAGTAGGTAATCGTCAGGCTCCCTAAGCCAGAAACCCCCGCCCGAAAGGCGGGGGTTTTTGCATTTGCGGCAAAGAAATACGCGATCTCAGGCCGTCGAATCTCTCCCGTTTGTTGCTCAAGCCGCAACGCATATCCACTTTCCATCCTCCAGGACCATTCGCCCGCTTGTTCGCTTCTATCTTCGGTCAATAATCGACTCGCGCGAACTCGGCGAAGCCGCTGGCCTGGCACCATTCATACCCGCTCCACATCGTCGCACCGACTTTTCAAAGTTCGTCCCGTATCGATATTCGCCATCCGCCGCCTCCGCTTTTTAGCCAAATAGGCCGGAAACTCGTGCGAAATGACGCCTTATTCGGCGTGGCCACGTAGAATTTGCGAATCTCCACCCCAGTAGCATCCAGAACGATGAACGCCGCCACTCAGATAGCTCGGGCCGTATGCCCGCACGATTGTCCGGACACGTGCGCAATGCGTGTGACCGTCGAAAACGGTCGGGCGATCAAGGTCGCGGGCGATCCCGACCATCCGCCGACGCAAGGCGTGCTGTGTACGAAAGTCAGCCGATACGCCGACCGCGTTCATCATCCCGACCGACTCACTGTTCCCCTCAAGCGCGTGGGCGCGAAGGGGGAGGGGCGCTTCGTGCCGATCAGCTGGAGCGAAGCATTCGACGAGATCGGTCGTCGTCTCGGCGAAATCGCCGCGCGCGCGCCGGAGGCGATCCTGCCGTACAGCTACGCGGGAACGATGGGGCTCGTGCAGGGCGAAGGCATCGCCCAGCGGTTCTTCCATAAACTCGGTGCGTCCCGGCTCGAGCGGGCCATCTGCGCGGCGGCCGGCGCAGCAGGGCTGCGCTATACGTATGGCGGAAGCGTCGGCATGCATCTCGAGCATTTCGAGGAAAGCGAGTTGATCCTGATCTGGGGCGCCAACCCGATCGCCTCCAGCCTGCATTTCTGGACCCGTGCGCAGGAAGCCAAGCGTCGCGGCGCCCGTCTCGTCGCAATCGATCCCTACCGCTCGCTGACGGCAGAGAAATGCCATCAGCACATCGCATTGAAACCGGGCACCGACGGAGCGTTCGCGCTCGGCATGATGCATGTGCTGATCACCGAGGATCTGCTCGATCACGACTACATCGCACGCCATACGCTCGGCTTCGATGCGCTCAAGGCGCGAGCCCTGTCCTATCCGCCGGAGCGTGTCGCGCAAATCTGCGGCATCGAGGCGTCGGAACTGATCGAACTCGCACGTCGTTACGGCGCGACCCGCAAGGCATCGATCCGCCTCAATTACGGCATGCAGCGCGTGCGCGGGGGCGGCAACGCCGTGCGCGCGATTGCGAGCCTGCCTGCGCTGACGGGCGCGTGGCGCGACCGGGCCGGCGGGCTGCTGCTGTCGTCGTCGGAATCTGCACCGGTCAATCAGGCGGCGCTGCTGCGCCCCGATCTGATGCCCGGCTGGCCGCAGAAACTGCCGCGCATCATCAACATGAATGCCATCGGCGATGCACTGCTGCATCCGGGCGACGCGACTTTCGGGCCGAAGGTCGAAGCAGTGATCGTCTACAACTCGAATCCGGTTGCGGTTGCCCCCGACTCGTCGAAAGTCGCCGCCGGGTTCGCGCGCGAAGACCTGTTCACGGTCGTTCTCGAGCACTTCAGGACAGATACCGTCGACTTCGCCGACATTGTGTTGCCGGCCACGACGCAGCTCGAGCATCTCGACGTCCACAAGTCGTACGGCCACACCTATGTGATGGCAAATCTGCCGGCGATTCCGCCGGTCGGCGACGCACGACCGAACACCGAAATCTTTCGCGGCATCGCGCGCAGCATGGGGCTGGACGAGCCCGCGCTTTATCACAGCGACGAAGAGGTCGCGCAGGCGGCGCTTCGCTGGGACGATCCGGCACTCGACAGCGACTGGGAGACGTTGAAGCGTGCCGGCTGGCTGAAGCTCAAGGTAGCGGACGCGCCTTTCGCGAATGGCGGCTTTCGCACACCGTCCGGCAAATGCGAGTTCTACAGCGCGCGACTCGAGCAGATGGGCATGGACCCGGTGCCCGATTACCTGCCGCCGTTCGAATCGGCGGAGGCGGCGCCTGAGCTTGCCGCCCGCTACCCGCTCGCGATGATTTCGCCGCCGGCCCGGCACTTCCTGAACAGCACGTTCGTGAACGTGGACAGCCTGCGCAGCACGGAAGGCCAGCCGCATCTCGATATTCACCCGGCCGACGCCGATGCGCGCGGCATCGCGGAGGGCGACGTCGTACGCATATTCAACGACCGCGGATCGATGCAGGCGGTCGCAAGAGTGACCGATCGCGCGCGGGCGGGGCTCGTCGTCGGGCTGTCGATCTGGTGGAAGAAATTGTCGGCGGACGGTCGGAACGCGAACGAAGTGACGAGTCAGGCGCTGACCGACCTCGGCAACTCGGCGACCTTTTACGATTGTTTGGTGGAGGTTGAGCGGACTTGACGGAACTTCCAGATATGATCGGACGAATGCGTTCGAAAGTTCGAAGTGGACATCTAACCCTGTTGTCTCAGGACGGGGGAGCCGCTACGATGCGTTTTAGCACGACCATTCGAAAATCAGTGAGGAGACGCGCGGTATGGATAAAATTTGGCTGAAATCGTACCCACCCGGCGTTCCAGCCGAAATCGACGCGTCTCCATACCCTTCCGTCCCGGATCTTCTCGACGAGAGCTTCAGGCAGTATCGCGACCGCAAGGCGTTCGTCTGCATGGGCAAGAGCATCACGTACGGCGAACTCGATGCACTGTCGCGCCGGTTCGGCGCGTGGCTGCAGTCGCGTGGCCTGAAGCGCGGCGCACGCGTCGCGCTCATGATGCCGAACGTGCTGCAGTACCCGGTGGCGATCGTTGCCGTGCTCCGCGCGGGCTACACCGTCGTCAACGTCAACCCGCTCTATACGCCGCGCGAGCTCGAACATCAGCTGAAGGACAGCGGGGCCGAGGCGATCGTCATTCTCGAGAATTTCGCGTCGACGTTGCAGGCCGTTATCGCCAATACCGACGTCAAGCATGTCGTGGTCGCGTCGATGGGCGACCTGCTGGGCATCAAGGGCTGGCTCGTCAATTGCGTCGTGCGCAACGTGAAGAAGATGGTGCCGGCCTGGCAGCTCCCGTCGTTCACGCGCTTCAAGGCCGCGCTGTCCGAAGGGGCGCGGCAGACCTTCAAGCCGCCGAAGATCGGCCCAGACGACGTCGCGTTCCTCCAGTACACGGGCGGTACGACGGGTGTCGCGAAGGGCGCGACGCTGCTGCACCGGAACATCGTGTCGAACGTGCTGCAGGCCGGCGCCTGGCACCATCCCGCGCACGCGAAGTACCCGGAGGTGAAGCAATTCGTGACGGTTGTCGCGCTGCCGCTCTATCACGTGTTCGCGCTGACGGTCTGCGGCTTCCTGACGATGCGCACGGGCGGCATGGGCATCCTGATTCCGAATCCGCGCGACATCGGCGGCATGATCAAGGAACTGAAGGGATACCAGATCTCGACGATTCCCGCCGTCAACACGTTGTACAACGCAATGCTGAACCATCCCGAATTCAACCAGCTCGACCTGTCGAAGCTCGTGATCGCCAACGGCGGTGGCATGGCGATCCAGGAAGGCGTCGCGAAGCGCTGGTACGAGAAGACCCAAACGGCGATCATCGAAGGGTACGGCCTGTCCGAAACGTCGCCGGTCGCGACCTGCAACCCCGTGACGGCGACCGAGTACAGCGGGACGATCGGCCTGCCGCTGCCGTCGACCGAAATTGCCATCCGCGACGACGCCGGCAACGACGTCGCGCTCGGCGAGCCGGGCGAGATCTGCATCCGCGGGCCGCAGGTCATGGCCGGCTACTGGAACCGCCCGGAAGAAACCGCGAAGGTCATGTTCGCGGACGGTTTCTTCAAGACCGGTGACGTCGGCGTGATGGACGCGCGCGGTTACGTGAAGATCGTCGACCGGAAGAAGGACATGATCCTGGTATCCGGTTTCAACGTGTATCCGAACGAGGTCGAGGACGTGGTGGCGTCGCACCCGGGCGTGTTCGAGGTGGCGGCGGTCGGCGTGCCAGACGAGCATTCGGGCGAAGCCGTGAAGCTGTTCGTCGTGAAGAAGGATCCGGCGCTGACCGACAAGGACATCCTCGCGTACTGCAAGGAGCGGCTCACCGGTTACAAGCGGCCGAAACTCGTCGAGTTCCGCACGGAGCTGCCGAAGACGAACGTCGGCAAGATCCTGCGGCGCGAGCTGCGCGACGGACGCGCGTAACACTCAAGTCGAACGAAGGAGCCCGGTCTGTGCCGGGCTCTTTTGCTTGTGGTGCGCATCAGGGCTGCCGCGCCATATCGGAACGGCTCGCGTTCGTCCGGGCGCGCCGCGGCGGGCGGAGCGCCCCGGTCGGGCCGCCCGCGGCCGATTCGATTCGAACGGGGCGGCACTTCGCTGCACGCCGGAGTCGGCAAATGGTGGCGTTCGTGTCGAGTCAGCATCGCGAACGATTCGTCGCCAAGAGCGCGTTACCCGGCGATCATTCCGCGCACACCGCACACCGCACACCGCACACCGCACACCGCACACCGCACACCGCACACCGCTTCGCAGCCCCAAAAGAAAAGGCGCCCGAAGGCGCCTTCAAGATGCTGCGGCTTGTCAGGCAAGCTGATTAGAACTTGTGACGGATACCGACACGCGCCGCGACCTGGTTGCTGGTCGTCGACGGATCGAGACCGTTGATCGAAGCATGTGCCTGAACGACGTTGCCTGCCGAGTCGAGCGTGTTGCCCGATGCATGCTGGTACACGCCGATCACGTAGACGTCCGTGCGCTTCGACAGGAAGTAGTCGACGCCCAGCGAGCCCTGGTGGTACTTGGCTGCCGAGTTGCCGTCGATCTTGCTGCCTTGCGTGTAGTCGTACGCCGCACCGACGATCAATGCCGGGGTCAGCTGATACTTGAAGTTGATTTCGCCGTTGTTGAAGGTCGCGGTCTGGTTCACGAACGGACCGACCGAGAAGCCCTTGAACTTCGTGTTCGAGTACGTCGCGCCGATCGTCGCTGCGCCGAACGTGTATGCGCCGCCCGCACCGATGACCTGGTACGTGTTCGCGCTGTTCGCATACGCGCCGTACACGGGCGACGACACGGCCGTCGCCGCAGCCGACGCGCCCGTATTGAACATGCCGCCGAAGTTCGCCGGCGTACGTGCGTTCAAGTAGCCGACACCCAACACCAGCGGGCCGTTGTTGTAACCGGCGCCGAGCGACCAGACCTGGTTCTTCGAGAACTGGCCGGCTTGACCGCCGAAGCTGTACAGGCCGCCGAACGAGAAGCCGCCGTAGGTCGGGCTCGTGTACTTGACCGCGTTGTTCACACGGTAAGCGTTGTTGAAGTTGTCGAGGTCGCCCGGGTGAGCGGCGATGTAGCCGCCCCACTGGTCGCCTGCCTCGAGCGGGCCGACGAAGTCGACGACGGAGTCGTACTGGCGACCCAGCGTGACCGTACCGTACTGGCTCGACAGGCCGACGTAAGCCTGGCGGCCGAACATCAGGCCGCCCTGGCCGAGCTTGCCGGAGTTGACGTCGAAACCGTTCTCGAGCACGAAGATTGCCTTCAGGCCGCTGCCCAGATCTTCGGTGCCGCGCAGGCCGAAGCGGCTGCCTTGCATCACGCCGCTTGCCAGGCCGTACAGGTGGCCGCCCTTGGCGTTGTTGTTGAAGATGAAGCCTTCATCGATGATGCCGTAAAGCGTCACGCTGCTTTGCGCATGTGCAGCGCCAGCAAACGCGCCCAGCGCGACGAGCGCGAGAAGCGACTTTTTCATTAACGGATCTCCAAGAATCACTGAATTTTTTTGGCGGGGCGGATAGTTATGGTGTGTTGACGGGCCCCATCAACTTCGCAAGAAGTCGCACGTAATGTAGCAAAGCCGATTTTTCCGACAAAGCGAAATGCCGTGGCTCAAGGTTCCCATGTTTCCTTTATGCAACAATGGTTAAAATCACGGGTTAACCGCAATTTCCGCTGAATAATCAAGTCGGTTACGTAGCGGAGCACGTGCCGTTGCCGCCCGCGGCAGCGCACGCAGCCAGGAGAACAGGATGGTGTTGGACGAACTGATCAGCGAATTCGATCGCGGCCTGCGATCGCTGACCGGCATTAGCCGGATGAGCCGCCCGGTGCCCGCGCCGGCGGAGCCGCCGGCCGGCGAACTGACCCCCGCGGAGCGCACGCATGCCGCAGGGCTGATGCGCGTGAACCACGTCGGCGAGGTCTGTGCGCAGGCGCTTTATCAGGCGCAGAAGCTGACCGCGCGCTCGTCGTCGTCGAAGGCGATGTTCGAGGAAGCCGCGCGCGAGGAGGAGGATCATCTCGCGTGGACCGCGCACCGGCTGAAGGAACTCGATTCGCGTCCGAGCCTGCTCAACCCGCTGTGGTACGCCGGCGCGCTCGCGATCGGTGTCGTCGCCGGCACGCTGGGCGACAAGGTCAGCCTCGGCTTCATGGCGGAGACGGAGCGTCAGGTCGAGAGCCACCTCGACGGGCACCTGTCCGAGCTGCCGGCGACCGACACGGCGTCGCGCGCGATCGTCGAGCAGATGCGGCTCGACGAGGTGAAGCACGGCAAGGCCGCGACCGATGCCGGCGGGATCGAACTGCCGCTGCCCGCACGGATGCTGATGCGCGCCGCGTCGAAAGTCATGACGCGCACTGCATACTATCTGTGACATTCGGAGGTGGGCGGCGCATGACGCCGCCCACCTCCGTCACCCATCGATACCGCCCGTTTTTTCCGCGTTTTCCCGCCCCCGAAAGCCCCGTCCGCACGCCAGTCTGGCCCGCCTTTCTCACGTATCACCTTCACAAGTTGCACTAGCTCATTCATTTATAACGGTTTTTGGTATGAGGGGCCGCATGAGCATGTGCGCGTAAGTCCTTGTTCTAACTAACAAAATTCGTCAAAAAACCGGGCCGCTCCCTTGACCGTGCCAAACCCTTCCTCTAAAGTGGGAGACAGTGTGAGAAAGTGTATTTTTGTGTGATTTGGCGGGCTATTCGGGCTAAATTCTTGAGCGTTGAGCGGGTGCTTCGGTGCCCTGAACGGGAGAGCGGAAAGTGTTCCAAGGGGCGTCGGCGCTGACGCTCGATGCGAAAGGGCGGATGTCGGTGCCGGCTCGCTATCGCGAAGCGCTGCAAGGACAGGCAGAAGGACGGGTGACTGTGACCAAGCACCCGGACGGCTGCCTGTTGCTGTTTCCGCGCCCCGAATGGGAGGTATTCCGCGCCAAGATCGCCGCGCTGCCGATGGATGCACATTGGTGGCGGCGGATCTTTCTCGGCAATGCAATGGATGTCGATCTCGACAGCGCGGGCCGGATTCTCGTATCGCCCGAGCTGCGGATGGCGGCCGGACTGGAAAAGGAAGTCATGTTGTTGGGAATGGGTAGTCACTTCGAGCTGTGGGATTCGCAGACCTACATCGCGAAGGAGCAGGCAGCGATGGCGCAGGGCATGCCCGACGCGCTGAAGAATTTCACGTTCTGATTGCGGTGACGGAGACGCCCGCGATGGGAAACGAATTGCAGCATCGGACCGTGCTTCTGGACGAAGCGGTCGATTCGCTCGTGACGCGGCCGGACGGCATTTATGTCGACGGTACGTTCGGGCGCGGCGGTCACAGCCGCGCGGTGCTCGCGCGGCTGGCGGCGGCCGGTCGGCTGATCGCGTTCGACAAGGATCCGAGGGCGATCGAGACGGCGCAGCGCATCGAGGATGCGCGCTTCTCGATCGTGCATGACAGCTTTGCATCGATGCGCGACGCGCTTGCGGCGCGCGGCGTCGAGAAGGTGTCGGGTGTGTTGCTGGACCTGGGCGTGTCCTCGCCGCAGGTGGACGATCCGGCGCGCGGCTTCAGCTTTCGCGCGGATGGCCCGCTGGACATGCGAATGGATCCGACGCGCGGCGAGTCGGCGGCCGAGTGGCTCGCGCGGGCTTCGGTGCAGGAATTGACGGAGGTGATACGGGATTATGGGGAAGAACGGTTTGCTTTTCAGATTGCAAAGGCGCTTGTTGCTCGCCGGGCAGAGTCCGACCGTCTTGGGCCTCTCGACACCACGGGCGAGCTTGCCCAAATCGTGGGTAACGTCGTCAAAACCCGTGAGAAGGGCAAGGATCCGGCAACCCGCACCTTTCAGGCTATACGGATTCACGTCAATCAAGAGCTTGCGGACCTGCAAGTCGTACTAGACGCGGCATTGTCGTTGCTGGAGCAAGGGGGGCGGCTGGTGGTCATCAGCTTTCATTCACTCGAGGACCGGATCGTCAAGCGATTCATGCAGGCGCACGCGAGCGCGCCTGCGGTCGATCGTCGCCTGCCGATCCGTGCCGTCGACCTCCCGAGCCCGCCGCTCAAGATCATCAGCCGTCAGTTTCCGAGCGAAGCGGAAGTTGCCGCGAATCCGCGCGCCCGGTCGGCCGTGATGCGCATCGCGGAGCGCGTCACGCCATGAGCCGCTTCAATATCTTCCTGCTGATCATCGTGATGGGCTGCGCGCTGTCGGTCGTCAACTCGACGAACCAGCAGCGCCAGATCTTCATCCAGCTGCAGCGCGCGCAGTCGCAGGAGCGTCAGCTCCAGCAGGACTACGCGCAGCTTCAATATCAGCAGAGCGCGCTGTCGAAGACGTCGCGTATCGAGCAACTCGCGAACGATTCGCTGAAGATGCAGGCGATCACGACGGGTCGCACCCAATACCTGACGCTGCCGCCGGGCGCCGTGAAGGCGATCGACGCACCGATTCCGGCTTCGGCCGAGACGGCCGCCAAGGGCGGGGGAGGCGCGCGATGAAGCCGTCACAAAAGCGCCAGGACGTGAAATTTTCGTCGAGCCCCGTGCTCGGCGTGCACCTGCCGATGTGGCGCTCGAAATTCGTCGTGTTCCTGCTGTTCATGGCGTTCGTCGCACTGGCCGCGCGGGCGTTCTGGATCCAGGGGCCCGGCAACGCGTTCTATCAGAAGCAGGGCGAAAGCCGCTACCAGCGCACGATCGAGCTGCCGGCCACGCGCGGCAAGATCCTCGACCGTAACGGGCTCGTGCTCGCGACGAGCCTGCCCGTGCGCGCGATCTGGGCGATTCCGGATGCGGTGCCGGACGATCTCGGCGCGGACAAGGTCAATCAGCTCGGCAAGCTCCTCGGCATGACGCCGAAGGAACTGCGCGTGAAGCTGTCGGAAGACAAGGGTTTCGTCTACGTGAAGCGCCAGGTGCCGATCGACATCGCGGACAAGGTCGCCGCGCTCGACATCCCCGGCGTCTATCAGCGCAACGAATACAAGCGCTTCTATCCGGAGGGCGAGATCACCGCTCACCTGATCGGCTTCACGAACGTCGAGGACGAAGGGCAGGAAGGCGTCGAGCTCGGCGACCAGAAGATGCTGTCCGGCACGTCCGGCGTGCGCCGCGTGATCAAGGACCGGATGGGGCACATCGTCGAGGACGTCGCCGAGCAGATCCCGCCGCACAACGGGACGGACGTCGACCTGTCGATCGACAGCAAGATCCAGTACATCGCGTATGCGAACCTGAAGGCCGCCGTCGAGAAGTTCAAGGCGAAGGCCGGCGCGGCGATGGTGGTCGACGTGCGTACCGGCGAGGTGCTCGCGCTCGTCAACTATCCGACGTACAACCCGAACGACCGTTCGCGCATGACGGGCGAGCAGTTGCGCAACCGGATCATGACCGACGTGTTCGAGCCGGGCTCGATCATGAAGCCGTTTACGGTGTCGCTCGCGCTCGACCTGCACCGCGTGACGCCGAACACGCTCGTCGAAACGGGCAACGGGCATTTCGTGCTCGACGGCGCGCCGATCACCGACGACGCGGGTTTCGGCACGCTGACGGTCGGCGGTGTGATCCAGAAGTCGAGCAACATCGGCGCGACGAAGATCGCGATGACGATGCGGCCCGAGGAAATGTGGAATATGTATACGAGCATCGGCCTCGGTCAGGCGCCGAAGGTCGGGTTCCCGGGCGCGGTGGCCGGCCGCCTGCGTCCGTGGAAGAACTGGCGGCGCATCGAGCAGGCGACGATGTCGTACGGCTACGGCCTGTCGGTGTCGCTGTTCCAGCTCGCGCGCGCCTACACGGCGATCGCGCACGACGGCGAGTTGATGCCCGTGACCATTTTCAAGACCGACCCCAATCAGCCGATCGTGGGCACGCAGGTGTTCAACCCGACCACCGCGCGCGAAGTGCGCGCGATGCTCGAGACGGTGGTCGCGCCGGGCGGCACGTCGCCGGATGCGGCCGTGCCGGGTTATCGGGTCGGCGGCAAGAGCGGTACCGCGTACAAGCATGAAGGTCACGGCTACACGCGCAAGTACCGCGCGTCGTTCGTCGGGATGGCGCCGATGCCGAATCCGCGCGTCGTGATCGCGGTGTCGGTCGACGAGCCGACCGCCGGCAGCCACTTCGGCGGCCAGGTGTCGGGCCCCGTATTCTCGGCGATCGCGGGCGATACGATGCGTGCGCTGAACGTGCCGCCGAACATGCCGATCAAGCAACTGGTCGTGTCCGACGACACGCCGGGCACGCCCGCCAGGACGGGCCCGCAAAAGCTCGCCGCCGGCGGCGGTGCGAAGCATATGATCGTATCCAGCACGACACGTAATTCACCAGGAGTTGTTCGATGAGCGCCGCTCGCAGTTCCCATCCGGCGCATCAGCAGATCGCGGCCGCGCTTGCGTGGCTGCGCCAGCATGTGGCCCCCGCGGCGCAACTGCATGCCGACACGCGCAGCCTGCAGGCAGGCGACGTGTTTCTCGGCTATGCGGTCGACGGGGCAGACAATCGCGCCTTCATTGCCGAGGCCGTCTCCCGCGGTGCGGCCGCGGTGCTGTACCAGCCGGAAGGCCTTGCAGCCGCGCCGGTCGCACCCGTCGCACTCGCGGTGCCGGCGCTCGACCAGCTGGCCGGCGAGATCGCCAGCGGCTGGTACGGCGACCCGAGCGACAGCCTGCTCGCCATCGGCGTGACCGGCACCAACGGCAAGACGTCGTGCACGCACTGGATCGCGGCCGCGCTGACGGCGCTGCACCAGCCGTGCGCGCTGATCGGCACGCTCGGCAGCGGCATGCCGGGGCAGCTGGTGCCGACCGGCTTCACGACGCCGGACGCGCCGCAGCTGCAGCGCAGCCTCGCGCAACTGCACGACGCGGGCGCAAAGGCCGTCGCGATGGAAGTGTCGTCGCACGCGCTGCACCAGGGCCGCGTGAACGGCACGGCGTTCGACATCGCCGTGTTCACGAACCTCACGCAGGATCACCTCGACTATCACGGCACGTTCGATGCGTACGAAGCCTCGAAGTCGAAGCTGTTCGCATGGCGCGGCCTGCGCGCGGCGGTCGTCAATCGCGACGACGCAGCCGGCCGCCGCCTGCTCGAGAAGCTGGCCGGCCGCGTGCGCACGATCGCCTACGGGATCGGCGACGCGCACGCGGCCGACGCCGATCGCGAGCTGGTCGCGCTCGACGTGCGCGCGACCGCCACGGGCACGGCATTCCGCCTGCGCTCGTCGTGGGGCGATGCGGACATCGAAGTCGGCACGCTCGGCACGTTCAACGTCAGCAACCTGCTCGCGGTGCTCGGCTCGCTGCTCGCGGCCGACCTGCCGTTCGACGCGGCGGTCGCGGAGATTGCGCGGCTCGAGTCCGTCAACGGCCGCATGCAGCGCCTTGGCGGCCGGCTGGCGAACGATGAACCGCTGGTCGTGATCGACTATGCACATACGCCCGACGCGCTCGAGAAGACGCTCGACGCGTTGCGCCCGATCGCGGCGGCGCGCGGCGGCCGGCTCGTCTGCATGTTCGGCTGCGGCGGCGATCGCGATGCGACCAAGCGTCCGCTGATGGGCGCGATCGCCGAGCGGCTCGCCGACGAAGTCGTCGTCACGAGCGACAACCCGCGCAGCGAGGATCCGCAGCGCATCATCGACCAGGTCATCGCGGGCATGACCGCGCCCGATCGCGCACGCCGCATCGAGGATCGCGCGAGCGCGATCCTGCAGGCCGTGCGCGGCGCCGCCCGCGAGGATGTCGTCGTGCTGGCCGGCAAGGGGCACGAGGCAACGCAGGAAATCATGGGCAAGAAGCGCACGTTCTCCGATCAGGATCACGCGCGGCTCGCACTCGCGGCACGCGCGACGCATGGCAAGGGAGGCGGCGAATGACGATGCTCAGTCTGGGCGAAGCCGCCCGCCTGATTCCCGGCGCCACCGTCCACGGCGATCCGGACACCACGTTCGAGCGCGTGTCGACGGACAGCCGCACGGTCGGCCCTGGCGACCTGTTCGTCGCGCTGAAGGGCGAGCGCTTCGACGCGCACGACTTCCTCGTCGACGTGGCCGCGCGCGGCGCGTCGGCGGCGCTCGTCGCACACGTGCCGGCGGGTCTCGCGATGCAGGCGATCGAAGGCGGCGAAACGCGTGCCGCGCTCGGCGCGCTCGCGCACGGCTGGCGCAAACGATTCGCGCTGCCGCTCGTCGCGGTGACGGGCAGCAACGGCAAGACGACCGTCAAGGAAATGATCGCGTCGATCTTCGCCGCGGCGGTCGGTGCCGACGCGCGGCTCGCGACGGCCGGCAACCTGAACAACGACGTCGGGCTGCCGCTGACGTTGCTGCGCCTGTCGACCGCGCATCGCCTCGCGGTGATCGAGATCGGCATGAACCACCCGGGCGAGACCGAAGTTCTGGCGCGCCTCACCGCGCCCACGGTCGCGCTCGTCAACAACGCGCAGCGCGAACACCAGGAATTCATGGCGACGGTCGAAGCCGTCGCGCTCGAACACGCGGCCGTGATCCACGCGCTGCCGCCGGACGGCGTCGCGGTGTTCCCGGCCGACGATGCGTACGCGGGCATCTGGCGCGTCGCGGCGACCGGCAACCGGATCCTCGATTTCGCACTGCACGACGCCGAACGGCAGAACGATGCGCAGGTCGTCGGGCGCCTTCACGGCGGCGAACTCGCGATCGACACGCCGGCGGGCGCCGTCACGGTGCGGTTGCGTGCGCTCGGCGAGCACAACGCGCGCAACGCGCTGGCCGCGACGGCCGCGGCGCTGGGCGCGGGTGTCGAACTGTCGGCGATCAAGCAGGGCCTCGAGTCGTTCGAACCGGTCAAGGGCCGGCTCCAGGTGAAGCAGGCGATCGCCGGCAGCCTCGCGGGCGCGACGGTCGTCGACGATACGTACAACGCGAACCCCGATTCGATGCGTGCGGCGATCGACGTGCTTGCTGCCCATCCGGCGCCGCGCGTGCTGGTGATCGGCGACATGGGTGAAGTCGGCGACGAAGGCCCGGCATTTCACCGGGAGGTCGGTGCGTATGCGCGCGAGCGCGGCATCGATGCGCTGTTCACGCTCGGCGACGCGTCGCGCGATGCGTGCACGGCGTACGGCGAGACGGCCCGCCACTTCGGCGACGTCGGCGCGCTGGTGACGGCGCTGCTCGCGGCGGGCTATGGCGCGCGGGCGACGGTGCTCGTGAAGGGCTCGCGGTACATGAAGATGGAGCGCGTGGTCGACGCGCTGACGAACCAACCCGCGGCGGGCACGGTGCCCGCTGCACACTGAGTAGAAGGAAGGAAGCATGCTGCTGGCGCTGGCGCAATGGCTGCAGGGAGACGCAAGCTTTTTGCGCTTGTTCACGTACCTGACGTTCCGTGCGGTGATGGCTACCATCACCGCGCTCGGTATCGGGCTCGTGTGCGGACCGTGGGTGATCCGCAAGCTGACGCAAATGAAGGTCGGGCAGGCCGTGCGCAAGGACGGCCCGCAAAGCCATCTCGTCAAGTCCGGCACGCCGACGATGGGCGGCGTGCTGATCCTGATCGGCATCGCGGTCGCGACGCTGCTGTGGGGCGACCTGACGAACCGTTTCATCTGGATCGTGATGCTCGTCACGTTCGGCTTCGGCGTGATTGGCTGGGTCGACGATTACCGCAAGGTCGTCTACAAGGACCCGCGCGGGATGTCGTCGCGCGAAAAGTATTTCTGGCAGTCGGTGATCGGGCTGTTCGCGGCGGTCTACCTCGCATTCAGCGTGTCCGAGGCGAACAACGTGCGCGTGTTCGACCTGTTCATGGCGTGGGTGAGGAGCGGCCTGTCGATGGGGCTGCCGGCGCGGGCCGATCTGATGCTGCCGTTCCTGAAGTCGATCAGCTATCCGCTGGGCGTCTGGGGCTTCATCGTGCTGACGTATTTCGTGATCGTCGGCGCGAGCAACGCGGTGAACCTGACCGACGGCCTCGACGGGCTCGTGATCATGCCGGTCGTGCTGGTCGGCGGGTCGCTCGGCGTGTTCGCGTACGTGATGGGCAGCTCGGTCTATTCGAAATACCTGCTGTTCCCGCACATCCCGGGCGCCGGCGAACTGCTGATCTTCTGTTCCGCGATGGGCGGGGCAGGGCTCGCGTTCCTCTGGTACAACACGCACCCCGCGCAGGTGTTCATGGGCGACGTCGGCGCGCTGGCGCTCGGTGGCGCGCTCGGCACGGTCGCGGTGATCGTGCGCCAGGAAATCGTGCTGTTCATCATGGGCGGCATCTTCGTCGCGGAAACGCTGTCGGTGATGCTGCAGGTGTCGTGGTTCAAGTACACGAAGAAGCGTTACGGCGAAGGGCGGCGCCTGCTGAAGATGGCGCCGCTGCATCACCATTTCGAATTGTCCGGCTGGAAGGAAACGCAGGTGGTGGTGCGTTTCTGGATCATCACGCTGATGCTGTGCCTGTTCGGTCTGTCCACCCTCAAGCTGCGGTAAAGGAAAGGTAACAAGGATGTCTGGCGAGATGTTTGGAGATCGGCAGCGGCCGATGGTGCTCGTACTGGGGCTCGGTGAATCGGGCCTCGCGATCGCGCGGTGGTGCGCGAGGCACGGGTGCCGGCTGCGTATTGCCGATACCCGCGAGGCGCCGCCGAACCTTGCCGCGCTGCAGGCCGAAGGCATCGATGCGGAGTTCGTCGGCGGGCCGTTCACGCCCGCGCTGCTCGACGGCGGCGTCGAGATCGTCGGGCTGAGCCCCGGCCTGTCGCCGCTCGAACCTGCGCTGGCGGCGCTGATCGCGGCCGCGAACGAGCGCGCGATCGCGGTCTGGGGCGAACTGGAATTCTTCGCGCAGGCGCTGCGCGCGCTCGGCACGAGCGGCTACCAGCCGAAGGTGCTCGCGATCACCGGCACCAACGGCAAGACCACGACGACGAGCCTGACGGGCCTGCTGTGCCGGCGTTCGGGCAAGAAGGTCGCCGTCGCCGGCAACATCAGCCCGGCGATGCTCGACCGGCTCGCGGGCGCGATCGACGAGACGGCGCTGCCCGACGTCTGGGTGCTCGAACTGTCGAGCTTCCAGCTCGAGACGGCGCGCACGTTCGCACCCGACGCGGCCGCGATTCTCAACATCACGCAGGATCACCTCGACTGGCACGGCAGCTTCGACGCGTATGCGGCCGCGAAGGGCCGGATCTTCGGCGCGACGACGACGCGCGTGCTCAACCGCGACGATGCGGCCGTGATGAAGTTCGCGCCGGCCGCCGGCGCGGCCGATGCGGCGCGCACGGTCACGTTCGGGCTGAACGAACCGGTGCAGGACGGCGACTACGGGCTGTCGCGCGATAACGGTATCGCGTGGCTGGTCGAAGCGGTCGACCGCGACGCGCCGGACGAAACGACGACGACCCGCCGGCGCAAGCGCGACGGCGCGCATACGCCGGACATCGCGCAGAAGCGCCTGATGCCGGTCGACGCGCTGCGCATCCGCGGGCTGCACAACGCGGCGAACGCGCTGGCCGCGTTCGCGCTCGCGCGTGCGATCGACTTGGCCGCAGCGCCGCTGCTGCACGCGCTGCGCGAATACCGCGGCGAGGCGCATCGCGTCGAAGTGATCGCGACGATCGACGACGTGGACTACGTCGATGACAGCAAGGGAACGAACGTCGGCGCGACGGTGGCCGCGCTCGACGGGCTCGCGCAGAAGATCGTGCTGATCGCCGGCGGCGACGGCAAGGGGCAGGATTTCGCGCCGCTGGTCGCGCCGGTCGCGCGCTGGTGTCGTGCGGTGATGCTGATCGGCCGCGACGCGCCGGCGATTCGCGACACGCTCGCCGAAACCGGCGTGCCGCTCGCGGACCACGCGACGCTCGAAGGCGCGGTGCGTGCCGCCGCCGAGCTCGCCGAGCCGGGCGATGCGGTGCTGCTGTCGCCCGCGTGCGCGAGCCTCGACATGTTCAGGAACTACGCCCATCGCGCGGAGGTGTTCCGCGCGGCGGTGGATGAAGTCGCCATCGACAAAGGAGCGACGCCATGAGCTGGTCCGATCGCCTCGTCTCCCGTTTCAACGACCGGCGCGACACCGGCGGCAATGCCGCCGGCGGCCGCGTCGCGTCCGCCACGCGCGCTGCGACCGGCGGCCTCGCGAGCGTCGTCAACGGCGTGCGGCCGAGCCGCTCGCGGATGCTCGACTTCGACTACTCGCTGCTGTGGGTCGCGATCGCGCTGCTCGGGCTCGGCGTCGTGATGGTGTATTCGGCGTCGATCGCGATGCCCGATTCGCCGAAATACGCGTCGTATCACGATTACGCGTTCCTGATGCGCCACTGCGTGTCGCTCGTCGTTGCGTTCATCGCGGCGGTGATCGCGTTCCGCGTGCCGGTGTCGACTTGGGACAAATACGCGCCGCATCTCTTCCTGATCGCGCTGGTCGGCCTTGTGATCGTGCTGATCCCGCACGTCGGCAAGGGCGTGAACGGCGCGCGCCGCTGGATTCCGCTCGGCATCACGAACATGCAGCCGTCGGAAATCATGAAGCTCGCGGTGACGATCTACGCGGCGAACTACACGGTGCGCAAGCAGGAGTACATGCAGAGCTTCGCGAAAGGCTTTCTGCCGATGGCGTTCGCGGTCGGTCTCGTCGGCGCGCTGCTGCTGCTCGAGCCGGACATGGGCGCGTTCATGGTGGTCGCCGCGATCGCGATGGGCGTGCTGTTCCTCGGCGGCGTGAACGGCAAGCTGTTCGGCGGCCTGGTCGCGACGGCGGTCGGCACCTTCACGATGCTCGTATGGCTGTCGCCGTGGCGCCGCGAGCGGATCTTCGCGTATCTCGATCCGTGGGACGAACGGTATGCGCAGGGCAAGGCGTACCAGCTCACGCATTCGCTGATCGCGTTCGGCCGCGGCGAGTGGTTCGGCGTCGGCCTCGGCGGCAGCGTCGAGAAGCTGAACTACCTGCCCGAAGCGCATACCGACTTCATCCTCGCGGTGATCGGCGAGGAACTCGGCTTCGTCGGCGTGATGGTCGTGATCCTGCTGTTCTACTGGATCGTGCGCCGCGCGTTCGAGATCGGCCGCCAGGCGCTCGCGCTCGATCGCACGTTCGCGGGCCTGACGGCGAAGGGCATCGGTATCTGGTTCGGCGCGCAGACGTTCATCAACATGGGCGTGAACCTCGGCCTGCTGCCGACCAAGGGCCTGACGCTGCCGCTCGTGAGCTATGGCGGTTCGGGCATCCTGCTGAACTGTGTCGCGCTCGCGGTGCTGCTGCGGGTCGATTATGAAAATCGCGTCCTGATGCGGGGAGGGAAGGTATGACCGCGTCGCGACGCACGCTGATGGTGATGGCAGGCGGCACCGGGGGCCACGTGTTCCCGGGGCTCGCGGTCGCGCACCGGATGGAAGCGGCGGGCTGGCGCGTCGTGTGGCTCGGCAATCCGGCCGGGATGGAAGCGACGCTCGTGCCGAAGCACGGCATTCCGATGGAATACGTGCGCTTCGGCGGACTGCGCGGCAAGGGCCTGAAGACCAAGCTGACGCTGCCGTTCAACCTGCTGCGCGCATGCTGGCAGAGCCTCGGCGCGCTGCGCCGCGTGCGGCCGGACGTCGTGCTCGGGATGGGTGGCTACATCACGTTCCCGGCGGGCGTGATGGCCGCGCTGTCGGGTCGTCCGCTCGTGCTGCACGAACAGAATTCGATCGCGGGCCTGACCAACAAGGTGCTCGCGAAACTGGCCAAACGCGTGCTCGTCGCGTTTCCCGGCGCGCTGCCGCACGCGGAATGGACGGGCAACCCGATTCGTGCGGAACTTGCGCACACGGAACCGCCCAAAGCACGCTATGCGTCGCGCAGCGGCCCGCTGAACGTGCTGGTCGTCGGCGGCAGCCTCGGTGCGGCCGCGCTGAACGAAGTCGTGCCGCGCGCGCTGGCGCTGCTGACGCCGGACGAGCGTCCGCGCGTCGTGCACCAGGCCGGCGCGAAGCACATCGACGCGCTGAAGGCGAATTACGAAGCGGCCGGTTTCGCGGCCGGCGAAGACGTGCGGCTCGTGCCGTTCATCGACGACATGGCGAGCGCGTACGCGGCGGCGGATCTGGTGATCTGCCGTTCCGGCGCGATGACGGTGTCGGAGATCGCGGCGGTGGGCGTGGCGGCGCTGTTCGTGCCGTTCCCGTACGCGGTCGACGACCACCAGACGACCAACGCCGCGTTCCTCGCCGATGCGGGCGCGGCCGTGCTGGTGCAACAACGCGACCTGTCGGCGGAACTGCTCGCCGACTGGCTGCGCGGCCAGTCGCGGGCGTCGCTCGCGGACATGGCGGAGCGTTCGCGCTCGCTGGCGAAGCCCGAGGCCACCGACGAAGTCGCGCGTGTCTGCGCGAAGGCGGCCGGCGCGAACCTGGAAAAACTGCAATGAAACACATCGTCAAACACATTCATTTCGTCGGGATCGGCGGCGCGGGCATGAGCGGCATCGCCGAAGTGCTCGTCAACCTCGGCTACGAGGTCAGCGGCTCCGACCTGTCGCGCAACGCGGTGACCGACCGTCTCGAGGCGCTCGGCGCGCGGATCGCGATCGGCCACGACGCGGCGAACATCGAGGGCGCGAACGCGGTCGTCGTATCGACGGCCGTGCGCTCGGACAACCCCGAGGTGCTGGCCGCGCGTAGCCAGCGCGTGCCGATCGTGCAGCGCGCGGTGATGCTCGCGGAACTGATGCGCCTGAAGCAGGGCATCGCGATCGCCGGCACGCACGGCAAGACCACGACGACGAGCCTCGTCGCGAGCGTGCTCGCGGCAGGCGGCCTCGACCCGACCTTCGTGATCGGCGGCCGGCTGATCAGCGCCGGCGCGAACGCGCGGCTCGGCACGGGCGACTTCATCGTCGCCGAGGCCGACGAGTCGGACGCGTCGTTCCTGAACCTGTATCCGGTGATCGAAGTCATCACGAACATCGACGCCGATCACATGGACACTTACGGCCACGATTTCGCGCGGCTCAAGCAGGCGTTCATCGAGTTCACGCAGCGCCTGCCGTTCTACGGCAGCGCGGTGGTGTGCGTCGACGATCCGAACGTGCGGCAGATCATCCCGTTCATCTCGAAGCCGGTCGTGCGCTACGGGCTGTCGCCGGACGCGCAGGTGCGCGCGGAAGACATCGACGCGCGCGACGGCCGCATGCACTTCACGGTGATCCGCGAAGGCCGTGCGCCGCTCGCGGTGGTGCTGAACCTGCCGGGCCTGCACAACGTGCAGAACGCGCTCGCGGCGATCGCGATCGCGACCGATCTCGGCGTGGCGGACGACGCGATCCAGCTGGCGCTCGCGGAATTCAACGGCGTCGGCCGGCGCTTCCAGCGCTACGGCGAGGTGCCGAGCGCGGACGGCGGCCAGTACACGCTGATCGACGATTACGGCCACCACCCGGTCGAGATGGCCGCGACGATCGCGGCCGCGCGCGGCGCGTTCCCGGGCCGCCGCCTCGTGCTGGCGTTCCAGCCGCACCGCTACACGCGCACGCGCGACTGCTTCGACGATTTCGTCAACGTACTGTCGACGGTCGACGCGCTGGTGCTGACGGAAGTCTATGCCGCGGGCGAAGCGGCGATCGCGACGGCCAACGGCGACGCGCTGTCGCGTGCGCTGCGCGCGGTGGGGAAGGTTGACCCGGTGTTCGTCGCGACGGTCGACGACGTGCCGGATGCATTGGCGAAGGTCGCGCAGAACGGCGACGTGGTGATCACGATGGGCGCGGGTTCGATCGGCGGCGTGCCGGCGAAGCTCGTGCAACACACTCAACAGAAGGCATGACATGAGCGGGATCGATCCGAAACGTTTCGGCAAGGTGGCGGTGTTGTTCGGCGGCGAATCCGCCGAGCGCGAGGTGTCGCTCACCTCGGGCCGCCTCGTGCTGCAGGGCCTGCGCGACGCGGGCGTCGACGCGCATCCGTTCGACCCGGCCGAGCGGCCGCTGTCGGCGCTGAAGGACGAAGGCTTCGTGCGCGCGTTCAACGCGCTGCACGGCGGCTACGGCGAGAACGGCCAGATCCAGGGCGCACTCGATTTCTACGGGATCCGCTACACGGGCAGCGGCGTGCTCGGCTCGGCGCTCGGCCTCGACAAGTTCCGCACGAAGCTCGTGTGGCAGCAGACGGGCGTGCCGACGCCGCCGTTCGAGACGGTGATGCGCGGCGACGACTACGCGGCGCGCGCGACGGACATCGTCGCGAAGCTCGGCCTGCCGCTGTTCGTGAAGCCGGCGAGCGAAGGCTCGAGCGTCGCGGTGCTGAAGGTGAAGACGGCCGACGCGTTGCCCGCCGCACTGTCGGAAGCGGCGACGCACGACAAGATCGTGATCGTCGAGAAGAGCATCGAAGGCGGCGGCGAATACACCGCGTGCATCGCCGGCGATCTCGACCTGCCGCTGATCAAGATCGTGCCGGCCGGCGAGTTCTACGACTACCACGCGAAGTATGTCGCCGACGACACGCAATACCTGATTCCGTGCGGGCTGCCCGCCGAACAGGAAGCGGAACTGAAGCGCATCGCGCGCCGCGCGTTCGACGTGCTCGGTTGCACCGACTGGGGCCGGGCGGACTTCATGCTCGACGCCGCCGGCAACGCGTATTTCCTGGAAGTGAACACGGCCCCCGGGATGACCGACCACTCGCTGCCGCCGAAGGCCGCGCGCTCGATCGGCATCAGCTATTCGGAGCTGGTCGTGAAGGTGCTGTCGCTTACGCTCAACGACTGACGCAGGAACGGAACGACGTATGTGGAACAACGTTCGCCAACTCAACCTTGCCGCCAGCGCGCTGTACGCGCTGTTGCTGCTCGTGTTGGCGGCGGCCGGCTGCTACTGGCTGATCCAGCGTCCGACGTTCGCGCTGCGCGAAATCCGGATCGATGGCGACACCGAGCACATCAACTCGCCGACGGTGCGTGCGGGCGTGGTCGGCCGGCTGAAGGGCAATTTCTTCACGGTCGATCTCGACGCGGCGCGGGCCGCGTTCGAGCAGATGCCGTGGGTGCGCCACGCGAGCGTGCGCCGGGTGTGGCCGAATGCGCTGGCTGTCACGCTCGAGGAGTACAAACCGCTCGGGACCTGGGGCAGTGCGCAGCTCGTGAGCGTCGACGGCGAGCTGTTCACCGCGAACCAGGGCGAACTGGATCAGGAATTGCCCGCGTTCGACGGCCCGGAGGGCAGTGCGAAGGAAGTCGTCACGCGGTATCACGACTTCGCGAACTGGTTTGCGCCGCTGAAGGCGGCGCCGGAAGAAGTGACGCTGTCGGCGCGCTACGCGTGGACGGTGAAGCTGTCGAACGGCATGCAGGTCGAGCTGGGCAAGGAACGCAACAGCGAGTCGCTGCATGACCGGAGCCAGCGCCTCGTCGCCGCGTGGCCGGCCGTCACGGAGCGTTGGGGCAACGACATCGAGTACGCGGACCTGCGTTATCCGAACGGATTCGCGATTCGTGCGGCAGGCATGCGGTTCCTGACCGATACCGACAAGCGCAAGAAGTAACGAGAGATCACACGCAAGAGCACTTTATGAGCAAAGACTACAAGGATCTGCTGGTTTCCCTCGACATCGGCACGTCGAAGGTGGTGGCCATCGTCGCCGAGCTGAAGGGCGAAGGCCATTACGAGGTGATCGGCCTCGGCCAGAGCGAGTCGAAAGGTCTGAAGAAGGGCGTGGTGGTCAACATCGAGGCCACCGTGCAGTCGATCCAGCGCGCGCTCGAGGAAGCCGAGCTGATGGCCGACTGCAAGATCACCAACGTGTTCACGGGGATCGCCGGCAGCCACATCCGCAGCTTCAACTCGAGCGGGATGGTCGCGATCAAGGACAAGGAGGTCACGCAGACCGACGTCGCGCGCGTGATCGAGACCGCGAAGGCGATCAACATCCCGACCGACCAGCAGGTGCTGCACATCCTCACGCAGGAATTCATCATCGACGGCCAGGAAGACGTGCGCGAGCCGATCGGCATGAGCGGGATCCGCCTCGAGGTGAAGGTGCACATCGTGACCGGTGCGGTCAGCGCCGCGCAGAACATCGTCAAGTGCGTGCGCCGCTGCGGGCTGGAAGTGAACGACCTGATCCTGCAGCCGCTCGCGTCGTCGCTGGCCGTGCTGACTGAAGACGAGAAGGATCTCGGCGTGGTGCTGGTCGACGTCGGCGGCGGCACGACCGACATCGCGATCTTCGCCGAAGGCGCGATCCGCCACACCGCGGTGATTCCGATCGCCGGCGACCAGATCACGAGCGACATCGCGATGGCGCTGCGCACGCCGACGCCGGACGCGGAAGACATCAAGGTCGGCTACGGGATCGCGAAGCAGGCGCTCGCCGATCCGGACGAGATGGTCGAAGTGCCGGGCCTCGGCGAACGCGGTCCGCGCACGCTGTCGCGCCAGGCGCTTGCCGCCGTGATCGAGCCGCGCGTCGAGGAACTGTTCTCGCTCGTGCAGCAGGTCGTGCGCGAGTCGGGTTACGAAGAACTGCTGAGCTCCGGCGTGGTCATTACCGGCGGGGCTTCGATGATGCCGGGCATGGTCGAGCTCGGCGAAGACATTTTCCTGAAGCCGGTGCGCATCGGCGCGCCGGAATACGCAGGCGGCCTCGCCGACGTGGTGCGCAACCCGCGCTACTCGACGGCGATGGGCCTGCTGGTCGAAGGCAGTGCACAGCGCATGCGCGGCCGCAAGGTCGCCGTGCAGTCCGGCAACGCGGGGCAGATCTTCTCGCGGATGAAGGAATGGTTCCTGAGCAACTTTTGACATACCGAATCGAAATTCGCGCCGGTGCCGGCGGCTGGCGCGCGACAGGGGGTTGCCCGATCTCCTGCCGAATAACGGCCGAGTAGTTCTATTTTCTTGACGGAGGCAACAATGGAATTCGAAATGCTGGAAACCGAAACCAACGGCACCATCATCAAGGTGGTCGGCGTTGGCGGCGCTGGCGGCAATGCCGTTCAGCACATGATCAACCGTGGCGTGCAGGGCGTCGACTTCATCGTGATGAACACCGACGCGCAGGCGCTGTCGCGTGCGCGCGCACCGTCCGTGATCCAGCTCGGCAACACGGGCCTCGGCGCCGGCGCGAAGCCGGAAATGGGCAAGGCGGCGGCGGAAGAGGCGCGCGAGCGCATCGCCGACGCACTGCGTGGCGCGCACATGGTGTTCATCACGGCCGGCATGGGTGGCGGCACGGGCACGGGCGCGGCGCCGGTGGTCGCGCAGATCGCGAAGGAGATGGGCATCCTGACGGTTGGTGTCGTCAGCAAGCCGTTCGAATTCGAAGGCGGCAAGCGCATGCGCGTCGCGGAAGCAGGCTCGCAGCAACTGGAGGATCACGTCGACTCGCTGATCGTCGTCCTGAACGACAAGCTGTTCGACGTGATGGGCGATGACGCCGAGATGGACAAGTGCTTCCAGTGCGCGGACGACGTGTTGAACAACGCGGTTGCGGGCATTGCCGAAATCATCAATGTCGATGGCCTCGTGAACGTCGACTTCGAAGACGTGAAGACGGTGATGGGCGAGCAGGGCAAGGCGATGATGGGCACGGCGACGGTCGCCGGCGTCGATCGCGCACGCCTTGCGGCGGAACAGGCCGTGGCGAGCCCGCTGCTCGAAGGCGTCGATCTGTCGGGCGCGCGCGGCGTGCTGGTCAACATCACGTCGAGCCGTTCGCTGCGCCTGTCGGAAACGCGCGAAGTGATGAACACGATCAAGAGCTACGCGGCGGAAGATGCCACGGTGATCTTCGGTGCGGTGTACGACGACGCGATGGGCGATGCGCTGCGCGTGACGGTCGTGGCGACGGGGCTGGGCCGTGCGGCGAAGAAGCAGCAATCGGCTCCGATGACGCTGCTGCGCACCGGCACCGACAACCAGCCGGTCAACGTCTCGCACGGCTATGCGCAGCCGCAGCACGTCAGCACGGCCGACTACGGCGCGCTCGATACGCCGGCGGTGTGGCGCAACTCGCGCGAAACCGCGGCATCGCACGTGCAGGCGCTGCAGGAGAAGGGTGTCGACACGTACGACATCCCGGCTTTCCTGCGCAAGCAGGCTGACTGACGACGCACACAGGCGAAGCCGCGGCAAGTTTGCCGCGGTAACGCCGGCGTGACGGATGCCACGGACCACGACAGGCCGCGTCGGATGCGACGCCGGGCCGGGAAACGTGCCCTCTTCGCTCGAGCGAGGCGGGATGGGCCGTGCTGTCCGCAACACGCTGAAAAACCGTATCGCTATGAGGGACCAGCCATGATTCAAGTGGGCGACGCGCTGCCCGACGCGCAACTGTTCGAGTTCATCGACGACGCGCGCGAAGGCTGCACGCTGGGGCCGAATGCCTTCAGCGTGCGCGACCAGGTTGCGGGAAAGCGGGTGGTGATCTTCGGATTGCCGGGAGCTTTCACGCCGACCTGCTCGGCGCAGCATGTGCCGGGCTATGTCGAGCACGCCGAGCAACTGCGCTCGGCGGGCATCGACGAGCTCTGGTGCGTGTCCGTCAACGACGCATTCGTGATGGGCGCATGGGGACGTGATCTGCACACCGCGGGCAAGGTGCGCATGATGGCGGACGGCAGCGCTGCTTTCACTCATGCGCTGGGGCTGACGCAGGATTTGTCCGCGCGTGGCATGGGAATCCGTTCCCTGCGCTACGCGATGGTGGTCGACGACGGTGTGGTCAAGACGCTGGCCGTCGAAGCGCCGGGCAAGTTCGAAGTGAGCGATGCGGCGAGTGTGCTCGCGACGTTGAAGTCCTGATCGTGCGGTGCGCCGTTGCCTGCCGGCAACGCTGCTCACCGGCCTCAGGGCAGTTGTAACACGGGCCGATGACCGGAAACGCCTCCGTTCCGGGCATCGGCCCGTCCCGTATCGGCGCGGGTAACCAGTCGAAACAGATTGATACGCAGTTTCAAACAGCGTCGAATAGGGAATTACGCTATAATCTCACCTATCGAATATAACTCCTGATTGATATTCTCAATCAAGACGAAGAACACCATGTTGAAGCAGCGCACCATCAAATCGATCGTGAAGACCGTGGGCATCGGTCTCCACTCGGGCCGCAAGGTCGAACTGACGCTCCGCCCGGCCGCGCCGGGCACGGGGATCGTATTCTCGCGCGTCGACCTGCCCACGCCTGTCGACATTCCGGCATCCGCGATGTCGATCGGCGACACGCGGCTCGCGTCGGTGCTGCAGAAGGATGGAGCGCGCGTGTCGACCGTCGAGCACCTGATGTCGGCGTGCGCCGGCCTCGGCATCGACAACCTCTATGTCGACGTGACGGCCGAGGAAATCCCGATCATGGACGGCAGCGCCGCGTCCTTCGTGTTCCTGATCCAGTCCGCGGGCATCGAGGAGCAGAACGCGCCGAAGCGCTTCATCAAGGTGAAGAAGCCGGTCGAAATCCGCGACGGCGACAAGTTCGCGCGTCTCGATCCGTATTTCGGCTTCAAGCTGAAGTTCACGATCGACTTTCGTCACCCGGCCGTCGACAAGACCGGCCAGGAACTCGAGGTCGATTTCGCGAATACGTCGTACGTGCGCGAGATCGCGCGTGCGCGCACGTTCGGTTTTGCCCATGAAGTCGAAATGATGCGCGAGCTGGGTCTCGCGCGCGGCGGCAGCATGGACAACGCGATCGTGCTCGACGAGTACCGGATCCTGAACAACGACGGGCTGCGTTACGACGACGAGTTCGTGAAGCACAAGATGCTCGATGCGATCGGCGACCTGTACGTGGTCGGCCATCCGCTGCTGGCGTCGTACACCGCGTACAAGTCGGGGCACGGGCTGAACAACGCGCTGCTGCGCGAACTGCTCGCGCACGAAGACGCGTACGAGATCGTCACGTTCGACGACCCGCAGGCTGCGCCGAAGGGCTTCGCGTTCGACGCGCAGACGGCCTTCGCCTGATCGGCGTCCGGCGCCCCGCGATAAAAAAAGCGACCTTCGGGTCGCTTTTTTATTGGGCGGCCGGCCCGCACGGGCGGCGGCGCGCGTTCAGCGCGACGACTTCGCGCCGTGCCGTGCGGCCATCCGCGCGAGCGCGGCCTGCAGCGGCGATGGCTCGAGGTGATCGGCGAGCTCGCGCAACGCGGCGGCGCCGACGGTCGTCATGCGCGCCTGCTTCACGTGCGGCGGTTCCGGCGCGTCCTTCGGCCGCACGCGTACGCGCAGCGCCGAGACCGGCCAGCCGCGCTTCTGGAGATCGGCGAGCAGGCGCGGCTCGACCTGCCGCAGGCGGGCCGCGAGCGCATTGTGCGCGGCAAAGAGGGTCAGGGTGCCGTCCTTGATGGAGCCCGGTTCGACATGATTCGCAAGATAGTCGGGCAGGAGCGCCGCGAGGTCGCGCTGCAGCGACGCAACCTGTTCGACGCCGGCGCGCAGCGCCGCGAACGCGTCGGTGCGGTTGAGCACTTCGGACACGGGTTGCGGGCGATATGCGGGGAGCGGGCCGAAACGCTTGGAAAATCGGTTCATCGAGGCATTCTTCGGGCGCGCACGGGCGCGGGCGTTGACGCCGATTGTACCCGCGCCGGCTCCCGCACGGGCGGCTTTCGGGCCGTGCGCCCGGTTGCCTGCACGGGTTCGGCGTGCGGCGTGGGTCGGGCCGGGACACCGGCGCATGCTTCCTCGCGTGCTAAAATTCCTCGTTTGATTCCACTAATTCGCTAAGCCGCCGAGGCTCGGGCGTCGGGGCGCGCAACACGCGCCGGGCGCCGGTGCTGCGACGCAGGATCCGATCCGATGACAACCGGTTTTCTCCAGAAAATTTTTGGCAGCCGCAACCAGCGGCTCGTCAAGCAATACCAAAAGACCGTCGCGACGATCAATGCGCTCGAAACGCAGATCGAGAAGCTGACGGACGACCAGTTGCGCGGTAAGACGGATGAGTTCCGCCAGCGGATCGCGGGCGGCGAGTCGCTCGACAAGCTGCTGCCCGAGGCGTTCGCAGTCTGCCGGGAGGCGAGCCGCCGCGTGCTGAAGATGCGCCATTTCGACGTGCAGCTGATCGGCGGCATGGTGCTCCACTACGGCAAGATCGCGGAAATGCGCACCGGCGAGGGCAAGACGCTCGTCGCGACGCTGCCCGTGTACCTGAATGCGCTGGCCGGCCGTGGCGTGCACGTGGTGACGGTCAACGACTACCTCGCGCAGCGCGACGCCGAATGGATGGCGCGCCTCTACAACTTCCTCGGTCTGTCGGTCGGCATCAACCTGTCCGGCATGGAGCACGACCAGAAGCAGCAGGCCTACGCGTCGGACATCACCTACGGCACGAACAACGAGTTCGGCTTCGACTACCTGCGCGACAACATGGTCTACGAGACCGACGCGCGCGTGCAGCGGGCCCTGAACTTCGCGGTCGTCGACGAAGTGGACTCGATCCTGATCGACGAGGCGCGTACGCCGCTGATCATCTCGGGCCAGGCGGAAGACCACACCGAGCTGTACGTGCGGATGAACGCGCTGCCGCCGCTGCTCGAGCGCCAGATCGGCGAGGAGAAGGCCGATGGCACGGGCGTCGAGAAGCCGGGCGACTACACGCTCGACGAGAAGTCGCGCCAGGTGTTCCTGACGGAGTCGGGCCACGAGAAGGCCGAGCGGCTGCTCGCCGAGTGGGGCCTGATCGGCGAGGGCGAGAGCCTGTACGCGCCGCAGAACATCACGCTGATGCACCACGTGTACGCGGCGCTGCGCGCCCACACGCTGTTCCACAAGGATCAGCACTACGTCGTGCAGAACGGCGAAGTGGTGATCGTCGACGAATTCACGGGCCGCCTGATGGCGGGCCGCCGCTGGTCCGACGGCCTGCACCAGGCGGTCGAGGCGAAGGAGCACGTGAAGATCCAGAGCGAGAACCAGACGCTCGCCTCGATCACGTTCCAGAACTACTTCCGGATGTACGCGAAGCTCGCGGGCATGACGGGCACGGCGGACACCGAAGCGTACGAATTCAACGAGATCTACGGCCTCGAGACGGTCGTGATCCCGACCAACCGTCCGCCGAAGCGGATCGACAAGCAGGACCAGATCTACAAGACGGCCAAGGAGCGCTACGACGCGGTGATCCGCGACATTCGCGAGTGCTACGAGCGCGGTCAGCCGGTGCTGGTCGGCACGACCTCGATCGAGAACTCGGAACTGCTGTCGCACCTGCTGAAGCAGGCCGGGCTGCCGCACGAGGTGCTGAACGCGAAGCAGCACGAGCGTGAAGCGGCGATCGTCGCGGAAGCCGGCCGTCCGAAGCGCATCACGATCGCGACCAACATGGCCGGTCGCGGTACCGACATCGTGCTCGGCGGCAACGCCGAGAAGCAGGCCGCATTCATCGAAGCCGACGAAGCGATCCCGGCCGACGAAAAGGCGCGCCGCATCAAGCAGTTGCACGACGAGTGGGAAACGCTGCACGAGCAGGTGAAGGCCGCGGGCGGCCTCCACATCATCGGCACCGAGCGCCATGAATCGCGCCGGATCGACAACCAGCTGCGCGGCCGTGCGGGCCGCCAGGGCGATCCGGGCTCGTCGCGCTTCTATCTGTCGCTCGACGATCCGCTGCTGCGCATCTTCGCGGGCGACCGCGTGCGCTCGATCATGGATCGCCTGAAGATGCCGGAAGGCGAGGCGATCGAGGCCGGCATCGTCACGCGTTCGATCGAATCGGCGCAGCGCAAGGTCGAAGCGCGCAACTTCGACATCCGCAAGCAGCTGCTCGAATACGACGACGTGTCGAACGACCAGCGCAAGGTGATCTACCAGCAGCGCAACGAATTGCTCGAAGCGCACGACATCACCGAGACGATCTCGGCGATGCGTCACGGCGTGATCACCGAAGTCGTCCGCCAGTTCGTGCCGGAAGGCAGCATCGAGGAACAGTGGGACGTGCCCGAGCTCGAGGAAGCGCTGCGCAACGACTGGCAGCTCGACCTCGCGATCCAGGAAATGGTGAACGAGTCGTCGTCGATCACGGCCGAGGAGATTCTCGAAGCCGTGACGACCGCCGCCGACGAGCAGTACGAGGCGAAGGTCGCGCTGGTCGGCCGCGAATCGTTCAGCGCGTTCGAGCGTTCGGTGATGCTGCAGACGGTCGACCGGCTGTGGCGCGAGCACCTCGCGGCGCTCGACCACCTGCGCCAGGGCATCCACCTGCGCGGCTATGCGCAGAAGAACCCGAAGCAGGAATACAAGCGCGAAGCGTTCGAGCTGTTCGCCGCGATGCTCGACGCGATCAAGCAGGAAGTCACGCGCATCGTGATGAACGTGCAGATCCAGTCGCCTGAGCAGCTCGAGGAAGCCGCCGAGCAGATCGAGGAGCGCGGCGGCCATCTCGAAAACGTCGAGTTTCAGCACGCCGACTACGCGGAATCCGGCGCGCCGGTCGCGAACGTCGCGGCCGCCACCGCGGCCACGGCGACGGCCGACATGGTCGGCAGTGCGATGACCCACAGCGGCCCCGGCGGCGAGATGCCGAAGGTCGGCCGCAACGACCCGTGCCCGTGCGGCAGCGGCAAGAAGTACAAGCAATGTCACGGGAAGCTGTCATGATCGGCGGCGGCGCGCATCCGCGTGCCGCTTCGTTCGCAGCTTCGAGTCAGTGACGTGAGTTGCGGCGGCCCGCGCGTGCGGCCGCCGGTTCTTCCAATCGATGCCGGCGCGTGCCGGCATTTTCCATCCGGCAGGTGTGCCCCATGGCTGTCAATTTTCCGTCGATCGATCCCGCCCAACTCCATCCCGTCGCCGGCGTCACGCTCGGCTGGGCGGAAGCGAACATCCGCAAGCCGAATCGCAAGGACGTGCTGGTCATCTCCGTCGACGAAGGGGCGACGGTCGCTGGCGTATTCACCGAGAACCGCTTCTGCGCCGCGCCCGTGATCGTGTGCCGCGAGCATCTCGCGAAGGTGCGCGCGGGCGGCGCGGGCATCCGCGCGCTCGTCGTGAACACGGGCAACGCGAATGCGGGCACCGGCGAGCCAGGCCTCGCGAACACCCGCGAAACCTGCGCGGAACTCGCGCGTCTCGCGGGCCTCGACGCCGCACAGGTGCTGCCGTTCTCGACCGGCGTGATCCTCGAGCCGCTGCCGATCGACCGCCTGAAGGCCGGGCTGCCGGCCGCGCTCGCGAACCGCAAGGCCGCGAACTGGTACGACGCCGCGCAGGCGATCATGACGACCGACACGCTGCCGAAGGCCACGTCGCGCCAGGTGACGATCGACGGCCATACGGTCACGCTGACGGGCATCAGCAAGGGCGCGGGCATGATCAAGCCGAACATGGCGACGATGCTCGGCTTCCTCGCGTTCGATGCGAACGTCGCGCAGCCGGTACTCGACACGCTCGTGAAGGAAGTGGCCGACCGCTCGTTCAACTGCATCACGATCGACGGCGACACGTCGACGAACGACTCGTTCATCCTGATCGCGTCGGGCAAGAGCACGCTGCCCGCGATCACGTCGACCGACTCGCCGGCTTATGCGGCGCTGCGCGATGCAGTGACGCAGGTTGCCCAGCAGCTGTCGCAGCTGATCGTGCGCGACGGCGAAGGCGCGACGAAATTCATGACGGTGCAGGTCGAGGGCGGCAAGAGCGTCGCCGAGTGCCGCCAGATCGCGTATGCGATCGGGCATTCGCCGCTGGTGAAGACGGCCTTCTATGCATCCGACCCCAACCTGGGCCGGATTCTCGCGGCGATCGGCTACGCGGGCGTCACGGATCTCGACGTCGGCAAGATCGATCTCTATCTCGACGACGTGCTCGTCGCGAAGGCCGGTGGCCGCAACCCGGCTTATCAGGAAGAGGACGGCCAGCGCGTGATGAAGCAGAGCGAAATCACGATTCGCGTGCTGCTCGGCCGCGGCGACGCGCAGGCAACGGTCTGGACGTGCGACCTGTCGCACGATTACGTGAGCATCAACGCGGACTACCGCTCCTGATCGGGAGCGCTCGAACGACATGGACAAGCTCGAACAGTTTCTGACGCGCGCGGAAGCGCTGCTCGGCCGCCTCGAGGGGATGCTGCCCCCGGCGCCGGCGGCCGTCGACTGGAACGCCGCCACCGCGTTCCGCTGGCGCAAGCGCCAGGGGCGCGGCTATCTGCAACCGGTGCCGGCAGCGTCGACGATCACGCTCGACGACCTGCACAACATCGATCGGCAGAAAGGGCTGATCGAGCAGAACACGCGACAGTTCGTGCAGTGCAAGCCGGCGAACAACGTGCTGTTGACCGGTGCCCGCGGCACCGGCAAGTCGTCGCTGATCAAGGCGTGCCTGAACGCCTATGCGAAGGACGGGCTGCGCCTGATCGAAGTCGACAAGGACGATCTGCACGATCTCGGCGACATCGTCGAGGTGATCTCGCAGCGTCCGGAGCGGTTCATCGTGTTCTGCGACGACCTGTCGTTCGAGGACGGCGAATCGGGCTACAAGGCGCTGAAGGTCGCGCTCGACGGCTCGATCGCCGCGCAGTCCGACAACGTGCTGATCTACGCGACGTCGAATCGCCGCCATCTGCTGCCCGAGTACATGAGCGACAACGAGTCGTACAAGCATCTGCCGGACGGCGAGATCCACCCCGGCGAAGTCGTCGAGGAAAAGATCTCGCTGTCGGAGCGCTTCGGCCTGTGGGTCAGCTTCTACCCGTTCAAGCAGGACGACTACCTCGACATCGTCGCGCACTGGCTGCGCCATTTCGGTTGCGCGGACGCCGAGATCGAGACGGCACGCGGCGATGCGCTCGTCTGGGCGCTCGAGCGCGGTTCGCGTTCGGGGCGTGTCGCATGGCAGTTCGCGCGCGACTGGTCGGGTCGCAAGGAGCAGGCATGAGCACGGATTCCGTAACGAGCGCCGTGCGCGCGCCCGACGGCCGGAAGGTGACGGAAGTCGCGGTCGGCGTGATGGTGCAGCCAGACGGTCGCTACCTGCTCGCGCAGCGGCTGCAGGGCAAGCCGTATGAAGGCTATTGGGAGTTCCCGGGCGGCAAGCTGGAGGCCGGGGAGAGCGTCGAGGACGCGCTGGCGCGTGAGCTGCACGAGGAACTCGGCATCGAAGTCACGGCCAGCCACCGCTGGCATACGCTCGAGCACGATTATCCGCACGCGTACGTGCGGCTTTATTTCTGCAAGGTGACGGGCTGGACGGGTGAGCCGCACAGCAAGGAAGGGCAGGCGTTCGTATGGCAGCAACTGCCGGTCGAGGTCGCGCCGCTGTTGCCGGCGGCGCTGCCGGTGCTGGAACTGCTCGAGAAGGAAGCGGCGTCGCAATGACGCCGTGACGGCTCGCCTGGAAGGCGGGCCGTATCCGCCCATGGGCGGTGCCGTGCGCCGCTCAGCTGTCGCGGCGGCCGTCGGTGCCGTCTTCCTCCGACGACGGACCCTCGTCGGAGGACCCGCCGATCCGGTACTTTTCCGCGGCCCATGCACCGAGGTCGAGCTGCTTGCAGCGGGCCGAACAGAAGGGACGGAACTTGTTTTCAGGCGTCCAGCGCACTTCTGCGCCGCACGAAGGACATTTCACAACGGTAGTCATACGAAAGCGTCGAACCGGCACACGGCCGTTACAGATTGCACAGTGTCAGATGGAACGGCACGTCGATGTCCACCGCGCGCGGCCGCACGTCGCCGTCCTGCATGGTGAACCGTACCCACAACATGTATTTGTTGGCGCTCGCTTCGGGAATCACGCGCAGCTCCGGCGGCACGCGCACCTGCATCAGCTGATAGGTGCGCCCCGACAGCATCTGCTGGTAGCTGCCCTGCATCGCCATCACCTTCGACGCCTGGCCCGATTCGCGAGCGAGCCGCAGCACGATCGCCGCGGCATCGCGCAGCGGCAGCAGCGGCAGGATCCATTTCGCGATGTCCTGGCGCCGCTGTTCCGCGGGCCATTGCTGCCACGCGTAGTACGACGGAAGGTCGAACTTGCACGTGCCGCCGGGAATCACCGCGCGGCTGCGGATGCTGGCGAGCCACTCGTTGTCGACCAGATGCTGCCCGGTCTTGCCCTGCATCTGCGCAAGATTGGCGAGCGTCTGCTCGATTTCACCGAGCACGGACTCGAGCGCATTCTGTTCGATGCCCGGATTGCCGCGAAAGGGGGCGAGCGTCTGGCGTTGACGTTCGAGCTCTTTCATCAGATCCGATTTCAGGTCCGCGCGGCCCGTGACCTCGGCGATTTCGAACAGCGTCGTCAGCGCGACGTGATGCTCACGCGGGTCCTCCTGAGCCAAAAAGAACGCGAAGCGCTCGAACAGGTCTTCGAGGCGCAACAGCGTGCGAATTCGCTCGTTGAACGGATACTCGTAAAGAATCAAGCGCGCTCGCCTCTAGGGTAGGGATTGAAACAATGCAGGACATTCTAATGCTCACTGTCTACCCTAGCAACGCACCAATTTCGTACACCATCACGATCGCACGCCGCGATCAGTGCGCGGCAGCCGCCAATGCGAGATAGCGTTGGTGCAGTGCATCGACCTGCGCGGCGAGCGCATCGGGTGTCGTCGCGTCGTTGACGATCACGTCGTCGGCCGCTGCGAGACGCGCTTCGCGCGTTGCCTGTCTCGCGATGATCGCTTCGACCTGTTCGCGCGTGAAATCATTGCGTCGCATCACACGTGCGATCTGCGTTTCGACCGGACAGTCGACCACGAGCACACGATCGCTGCGCGCCTTCCAGTTACCTGACTCCACGAGCAGCGGCACGACGAAGATCACGTAAGGGCCCGGCGCTGCGCGGGCTTCGCGATCGGTTTCGGCGCGGATCAGCGGATGCGTGATCGCCTCGAGGCGCCGGCGTGCGTCGTCGTCGCTGAAAATGAGTGCGCGCATCTTCGCGCGATCGAGCGAGCCGTCGGCCGCGACGAAGTCCGGTCCGAATGCGTGTTCGATCGCGGGCATCGCGAGACCGGCCGGTGCGGTGATGCGGTGCGCGATCAGGTCGGTGTCGACGAGCGATGCACCGCGTGCGGCGAACAGGTCGGCGACGGTCGTCTTGCCGCTGCCGATGCCGCCGGTCAGTCCTATTGCAAACATGTGAGCCTCCGCCGGGCCGCCGCGCGGAAGCGAAGCGCCTCCCCGCGACGCAGCGAACATGGCGGACGCCGGCAGCGTGTCATGTCAGCCGCCGAGCGCCGAATAGAAAGGGGTACCGAAAAACAGCGTGGCGACGCCGCCTGCCGCGAGGAACGGGCCGAACGGAATCGGCTCCTCGAAGCGCATGCGCCCGCGCCAGGTCGCGACGAGCCCGACGAGCGCCCCCGTCACCGCGGCGAACAGCACGACCTGCGGCAGCGCGGCCCAGCCCATCCACGCGCCGAGCGCGGCGAGCAACTTCAGGTCGCCGAAGCCGATGCCCTCGATGCCGCGCAGCCACTTGAACAGCCAGTAGACCGACCACAGGAACAGGTAGCCGGCCATCGCGCCGACCACGGCCGAACGCAGCGACGTGAACGTGCCGCCGAGATTCAGTGCGAGCCCGGCCCACAGCAGAGGCAGCGTCATCGAATCGGGCAGGTAGCCGGTCTGGATATCGATCGCGCTCATCGCCAGCAGCGCGGCGCACAGTCCGAACGCGGCGAGTGCGGCAACGGTGGGGCCGAACGCGGCGAGCGAACCGGCGGCGAGCAGCGCACCGGCGAGCTCGACGAGCGGATAGCGCACGCCGATCGCATGGCCGCACTGACGGCAGCGCCCGCGCAACAGCAGGTAGCTCACGAGCGGGATGTTTTCCCACGCACGCAGCACGTGACCGCAATGCGGACAGGCGCTGCGCGGGCGCCACAGATCGTAGTGCGGCGGATAGCCGTCGTCCGGCGGCGAGCTTGCGCTGCCGGTTGCTTCCGCGATTTCGGCCTGCCACGCGCGCTGCATCATCACCGGGACCCGGTGCACGACGACGTTCACGAAGCTGCCGACGCACAGGCCGAGCACGACGGCGAACGCATACTGCACCGCGAGCGGCAGCATCGCCAGCGCGTGCAACGTGCTGTCGGGCGAGTCGAAAACGGTGGTCAGGGGCGCGGGCGTCATGGGGCTCGGGTTCGGGCTTGAAAAGGCGACAGAATCGGTTGCGATGCTACACCACGTTGCCCAGCTGAAGGATGGGCAGATACATCGCGATCACGAGGCCGCCGACGAGCGCACCCAGGACGATCACGATCAGCGGCTCGCCGAGCGCGGCGAGCGCATCGAGGCGTGCGTCGAGCTGACGTTCGCATAGCGCGGCGATATCGGCGAGCATCGTGTCGAGCGCGCCGGTTTCCTCGGCGACGGCGATCGGCTGCACGACGTCGTCCGGGAAGCAGCCCGCCGCGTGCATCGCATCGGCGAGACGCGCGCCGCGCAGCACGCGCGTCGCGATCTGCGCGGTGGCCTGCTCGAACACCGGATGGCCGGCGGTGCGTTCGAGCGTGGAGAATGCATCGGCGAGCGGGACGCCCGCACCGAGCAGCGTTGCGAGCGAGCGGCACCAGCGCGCGGTGGCGAACCGCGTGAGCGCGCCGCCGACGAGCGGTGCATCCAGCACGTGCCGCGCGGCCGTGTAGCGCAGCGATGGCGAGCGCCTCAGCGCGTGACGTGCGGCGAGCCCCGCCACCGCTGCCCCGGCGACGAACGTGCCGCCCCAGGCCGAGGTCGCGGACGAGAGGGCGAGCAGGGCTCGGGTCGGCGCCGGCAAGGCCGCGCCGAAGCCGTCGAAGATCTGCCGGAACGTCGGCACGACCCACACCATCAGCGCGGCCGAGATCGCGAGCGCGAACACGATGACGGCGACCGGGTAGGCGAGCGCGGCACGCAGCTTGCGCCATTGCGCGTCGGCACGTTCGCGGTGCTCCGCGACGCGGGTCAGTATGGTGCCGAGCGCGCCCGATGCTTCGCCTACCTCGATCAACTGGCGATACAGCGTGCCGAACTGGGACGGGTAGCGTGCGAGCGCGGCGGCGAAGCGTTGCCCGCCGACGATCTCGCGTGCGAGGCCGGCGGCGATGCGCGGCAGCCCGTCGCGCGTGCGGGTGCGCGCGAGCATCTCGAGCGACGGTGCGAGCGGCAGTCCGGCCTGCAGCAGGCTCGCGAGCTGACGCGTGAAGCGCGTGACTTCCCGCGCACCGGCCGACGGCGGCCGGGCCGTGCCGCGGACATCGAGCGACAGCACCGTGACGCCGTCGCGCGCGAGCGCCGCACGTGCGGCGGCGGCGTCGAAGGCGATGATGTTCCCGCGGCATGGCGTGCCGTCGCGACGACGGCCACGCCACGCGAAACGCGTCTCGTGCGGCGGTGCAGGCATCGCGATCACGCGTCGGGCGTCGCGGCCAGTGCTTCCGCGACGCTCGTCGTACCGTCGCGAACGTGCGCGAGTGCCGCGTCGCGCAGACTACGTACGCCCTCGGCTGCCGCGCATTGCGCGAGCGCACCGACGCTTGCGCGCGCGACGATGCGTTCCGCCATCTCCGGTGAAACCGGCATCGTCTGATGCAGGCCGATGCGGCCTCGATAACCGATGCCGTGACAGGCGGCACAGCCGCGCGCGACGAACGGGCGCCACCCGGATTCCAGTGCTGCCGGATTGCAGCCTGCTTCGCGCAGCGCGCGCACCGACGCGTCCGAACGCACGCGGCAGGTGAGGCACAGGCGCCGCACAAGGCGTTGCGCGGTGACGAGGCGCAACGCGGCGGCGAGGTTGTATGGCGCGACGCCGATGTCGAGCAGTCGCGCGACGGCTGCCGGCGCGTCGTTCGTATGCAGCGTGGACAGCACGAGGTGCCCGGTCTGTGCGGCCTTGATCGCGACGTCGGCCGTCTCCGCATCGCGAATCTCGCCGACCATGATGACGTCCGGGTCCTGACGCAGCAGCGCGCGCAGCGCAGTGGCGAACGTCAGCCCGGCTTTTTCGGCGACGCCGACCTGGTTGATGCCGTCGAGCTGGATCTCGGCCGGATCCTCGACCGTGCACACATTGTGCGCATCGCGGTCGAGCATCTGCAGCGCGCAGTAGAGCGACAGCGTCTTGCCGCTGCCGGTCGGCCCGGTCACGAGCACGAGACCGTGCGGCGCGCGTATCGCGGCTTCCATCGCCGCGGCCTGCCGCGCGTCGAAGCCGAGACGCGCGAGCGTGAGGTCGGGCGGCAGCGTTTCGAGGCGGCGCAACACGAGCTTCTCGCCGAACAGCGTGGGCAGCGAGCTGACCCGGTAGTCGCCGCGCGTGCCGCCGTCGACCGCGATGCGCAGCCGGCCGTCCTGCGGAAGCCGGCGCTCGGCGATGTCCATGCGGGCGAGCACCTTGATCCGCGTCACGAGCGCGTCGCGCAGATGAGCGGGCGGCCGCGCGTGTTCATGCAGGACGCCATCGATGCGCAGGCGGATGCGCCAGCCTGCTTCGAACGGTTCGACGTGGATGTCGGACGCGTCGCGCACGCGGGCGGCGTGCAGTGTGTCGGTCAGCAGCCGTACGGCGGGCGAGTCGTCGAGTTGCGCCGCATCGAGCGACCGCGGTGTTTCGGCGGGCGATGCGTCGGTGGAGACAGGCGGCCGCTGTGTGTGCAGCGGCGCCCCGGGAAGTGGGAAGTGCATGTGAGCCGGCGCTCGGCCGCCTGTTGATCGTGACCGGCAAATGGTCGCGTATCGTGCGCGGCGCCGACAGTCGGCCGTTCGGCTAGCGCGCGCCGCGTGCGCGCGTGCTGCGCGGCTTGAAGAGCTTGACGGTGCGCACGGCCTGGTCGTCGCTGCGCATGACCTCGAGCATCACGTCGCGGATCTTCAGGCACACGTCGCCTTCGGGGATTTCCTCGAGGATTTCGAGGATCAGGCCGTTGAGCGTCTTCGGCCCGTCGGTCGGCAGTTGCAGGTGCAGCCAGCGGTTCAGTTCGCGCAGCGGCATGCTGGCGGCGACGATGCATTCGCCGTTCTCGTTCCAGCCGCCCGCGCGTTCGCCGCGCGGCATCGACGTCGTGAATTCGCCGATCAGTTCCTCGATGATGTCCTCGGGCGTGACGAGCCCCTCGAGTTCGCCGTACTCGTTGACGACGAGCGCGGTCCGCTGCCGGCTTTCCTGGAAATACTGGAGCTGCTGGACGACCGGCGTGCCCGACGGCACGTAGTACGGCTCGGCGAGCAGCGTGCGCAACGTTTCGCGGTCGAAATCCTGGTTGTGCAGCCCGGTGAGCGTCTTGCGGACGTGCAGCACGCCGAGCACCTTGTCGATGTCGCCTTCGTAGACGACAAGGCGGTTGTGATAGCAGGTCTCGAGCTGATGCAGGATGTCGTCGAGCGGCGCGTAGAAGTTGAGCGACTCGATCTGGCGGCGCGGCACCATCACGTCGTCGACCGTGATGTTCTCGAGGTCGAACAGGTTGAGCAGGATGCTGCGGTGCTTGGTCGGCATGAAGCTGCTCGACTCGAGCACGATCGCGCGCAGCTCGTCGGCGGACATCCGCTGGTCGCGGCCCTTCTTCGTATTGATGCGCAGCATCCAGAGCACGCCGTTCGCCAGTTCATTGACGAACCAGACGACCGGCTTGAACACGCGCATCAGCGGCGCGATCACGAGACTGGCGGGCAGCGCGATGCGTTCGGGAAAGGTCGCGCCGACGATCTTCGGCGCGATTTCCGCGAACACGATGATCAGGAACGCGACGATGCCGGTCGCGATCGACAGCGCCAGGTTGTTACGGCCGAACGTGTGCAGCGCGAGCGACGTCGTCAGGACCGGGATGATCGTGTTGAACAGGTTGTTGCCGATCAGGATCACGCTGAGCAGCAGGTCGGTGCGCGTGAGGAGACCCTGCGTGGTTTTCGCACCGAGCACGCCCTTGCCGGCGAGATGCTTCAGCCGATGGCGGTTGAGCGCCATCATCGCGGTCTCGGAAATGGAAAAGAAGCTGGAGCAGAGGAGAAGCAGGAAGACGGCGCCGATTTGCGCCCATAAGGGAATTTGGTCCACGCGTCAGAAGGGCAGTGAAGGACAGGGATGGAGGGAATATAGCAGAGGCCGGCGGCCGGGATGTGTCGTGCGCGACACGCGCGCTCGCGAGACCAGGCAGAAGAAGGCAAAAAAAAACCGTGCACACGGTGCACGGTTTTTTCAAAATCTGGTCGGGGTGAGAGGATTCGAACCTCCGGCCTCTACGTCCCGAACGTAGCGCTCTACCAGGCTAAGCTACACCCCGATTTTTTGCTCTTCCGACTTCGCCGCTTTCGTTCAGATCGCTGCGTCGTCACAAGCAAGAACGTAACTATAACGATGTTTTTTCGAAAAGGGAATACCTTGATGAAGAAATTTTTCGAAAAGCGGTTCGCGTCGCGGTCGCCGCGCGCTTACGACTGTCGCGACGTCGAGTACGAGCACAGCGCGAGCAGGCTTTCCTTGTAGATCGAATCCGGGAACGCGGCGATCGCGGCCGCAGCGGCCTGTGCTTCCTGGCGCGCGCATTCGAGCGTATGGTCGAGCGCGCCCGAACGCGTGATCGCGTCGAAGATCGTGTCGAAGCGATCGGTGCCGCCTTGTTCGATCGCCTCGCGGGCGAGCGCCGACTGCTCGGGCGTGCCGCGTTCGATCAGATAGATGAGCGGCAGTGTCGGCTTGCCTTCACGCAGGTCGTCGCCGGCATTCTTGCCCATCGCTTCGGCCGTGCCCGCGTAGTCGAGCCAGTCGTCCATGATCTGGAATGCGGTGCCGATCCGGCGGCCGTATTCGGCGGCGGCGGCTTCGGTCGGCGCATCGGCGCCGGCGAGCACCGCGCCCAGGCGGGCCGACGCCTCGAACAGCTTCGCCGTCTTGTAGCGGATCACCTGCATGTAGCGCGTCTCGTCGACGTCCGCGTCGTGCATGTTCAGGAGCTGCAGCACTTCGCCTTCGGAAATGATCGTCGTCGCTTCCGACAGGATTTCCATCACGCGCATCTTGCCGACGCCGACCATCATCTCGAACGAACGCGAATAGAGGTAGTCGCCGACCAGCACGCTCGCCGCGTTGCCGAACAGCGCGTTGGCCGTCTGGCGGCCTCGCCGCAGTTCGGATTCGTCGACGACGTCGTCATGCAGCAGCGTGGCCGTGTGGATGAACTCGACGACGGCGGCCAGCACGTGCCGCTGGTGCGACGTCTCGCCGAGCGCGCCGGCGACGAGCAGCAGCAGGGCCGGACGCAGCCGCTTGCCGCCCGCGCCGATGATGTACTCGGCGATCTGGTTGATCAGCAGCACGTCGGACGCGAGGCTTTGCCGGATAACGCGATTCACCTGCTCCATGTCGCTGGCGATCGGGGCGAGCAGGTGGGCGGCGCTGAGGGTGGGGGAGGCGGTGGACGACGACATGATGATCGAAATGGGTGATGCCGCGGATTATAAGTCGAATCCGCGATATGCCGGTCTGTCGGACGTGTCTGCCCGGTGATTTTGGCCGTCCGGCCAGGGCTTGCGGGCGGCAATCGTGGATCGGCTTTGACTTGGGTGCTAAGCCCATGTATAATCACGTGTTTTCCGCGCGTGGTGTGCGGAAAAATTGGATCCAGAGTGAGGTTCTCAATGTACGCGGTCATAAAAACCGGCGGCAAGCAGTACAAGGTTGCCGTTGGCGAAAAACTCAAAGTAGAACAGATACCGGCTGACATTGACGCTGAAATCACGCTCGACCAGGTTCTCGCAGTGGGCGAAGGCGAATCGATTAAGTTCGGTACGCCGCTGGTCAGTGGGGCTTCCGTCAAGGCCACCGTTGTGTCGCACGGTCGTCATGCCAAGGTCACCATCTTCAAGATGCGTCGCCGGAAGCACTACCAAAAGCACGGCGGCCACCGCCAGAACTACACTGAGCTGCGCATCGACGCGATCAACGCGTAAGCGCCTCGGTAAAGGAGCAATCAGATGGCACACAAAAAGGCAGGCGGCTCTTCCCGGAACGGCCGCGACTCCGAGTCGAAACGTCTCGGCGTGAAAGTGTACGGCGGCCAGGCGATCAACGCTGGCGGCATCATCGTGCGTCAGCGCGGTACGCGCATGCACGCTGGCGAGAACGTCGGCATGGGCAAGGATCACACCCTGTTCGCGCTGGTCGACGGTCACGTCAAGTTCGCGACCAAGGGCGCGGACAAGAAGCATCTGGTCATCGTTGTCCCGGCGGCTGCCTAAGTTCAGGCACCCACGGGCTTCGTAGCCGAAAGGCCCCGCAGTCTTCGCGGGGCCTTTTTTTATTTGGCCGCCGGGCGCATGTGCGCGCCGGCGGCTGTCGCGACACTGGCGGGCAATCGGCCGAACGGCAGATTGTTCAAGCGCGCCGGCGCGCGGCACAATAGCGGAAATACTGGTCGGAGTGACGAATGAAGTTCATTGACGAAGCACGAATCGAAGTCATCGCCGGCGATGGAGGCGATGGCAGCGCGTCGATGCGCCGCGAGAAATTCGTTCCGTTCGGCGGGCCGGACGGCGGCGACGGCGGCCGGGGCGGCAACGTCTACGCGATCGCCGACCGCAACATCAACACGCTGATCGACTACCGTTACGCGAAGAAGCACCTGGCGCGCAACGGCGAAAACGGTCGCGGCTCGGATTGCTACGGCAAGGGCGGGGACGACGTCACGCTGCGCATGCCGGTCGGCACGGTCGTGACCGACATGGATACGGGCGAGCTGATCGCCGACCTGACCGAGCACGATCAGCAGGTGATGCTTGCGAAGGGCGGCGCAGGCGGTCTCGGCAACCTGCATTTCAAGTCGAGCACGAACCGCGCGCCGCGCCAGAAAACCGACGGCAAGCCCGGCGAACGGCGCATGCTGCGGCTCGAGCTGAAGGTGCTCGCCGACGTCGGTCTGCTTGGCATGCCGAACGCCGGCAAGTCGACCTTCATCTCGTCGGTGTCGAACGCGAAGCCGAAGATCGCCGACTATCCGTTCACGACGCTCGCGCCGAACCTTGGCGTCGTGCGGGTCGGCCCGAGCAAGAGCTTCGTGATCGCCGATATTCCGGGGCTGATCGAGGGCGCCGCCGAAGGCGCGGGCCTCGGCCACCAGTTCCTGCGACACCTGCAGCGCACCGGCGTGCTGCTGCATCTCGTCGATCTGGCTCCGTTCGACGAAAGCGTCGACCCGGTCGCTGAAGCGACCGCGATCGTCGGCGAGCTGCGCAAATACGACGAGGCGCTGTACGAGAAGCCGCGCTGGCTCGTCCTCAACAAGCTCGACATGGTGCCGGAAGACGAGCGCGAGGCGCGCGTCGCCGATTTCCTCGACCGTTTCGGCTGGGACGGCCCGGTGTTCGAGATTTCGGCGCTCACGGGCCAGGGCTGCGAAGCGCTGTGCTACGCGATCTACGATTACCTCGCCGAGCATTCGGACGCGCATCGTGCGGCGGAAGAGGAAGATCTGGCTGCGGACGTGCGGTTCCGCGATGCGCCGCAAGCCGATGGCGGCGCGACGCCCGGCGACGACGCCTGAGCGGGCCCGACACGCACCGGGCATCGCGTCCGGTGCCTGAATTCAATTGCGCCCGGCCGGGCAGGCATCAGATACAGGAGACGGCGCACGATGCGTTCGATCATCGCGGATTCGAAGCGATTGGTGGTGAAGGTGGGCTCCAGCCTCGTGACCAACGACGGCAAGGGGCTCGATCATGCTGCAATCGGCCGCTGGGCGGCCCAGATCGCCGCGCTGCGCGCGCAGGGCAAGGAAGTGGTGCTCGTCAGCTCGGGCGCGATTGCGGAAGGGATGCAGCGGCTCGGCTGGAGCAAGCGTCCGCGCGAGATCGACGAGCTGCAGGCCGCCGCCGCGGTCGGCCAGATGGGGCTCGCGCAAGTTTATGAAAGCCGCTTTACCGAGCACGATATCCGCACCGCGCAGATCCTGCTGACGCACGCCGACCTGGCCGATCGCGAGCGCTACCTGAATGCGCGCTCGACGCTGCTGACGCTGCTGCGGCTCGGCGTCGTGCCGATCATCAACGAGAACGACACGGTCGTCACCGACGAAATCAAGTTCGGCGACAACGACACGCTCGGCGCGCTCGTCGCGAACCTGATCGAAGGCGATGCGCTGATCATCCTGACCGACCAGACGGGCTTGTTCACCGCCGATCCGCGCAAGGATCCGAATGCGACGCTGGTCGCGGAAGCCAGCGCGGGCGCGCCGGAGCTCGAGGCGATGGCCGGCGGCGCAGGCTCGAGCCTCGGCCGCGGCGGGATGCTGACGAAGATCCTCGCGGCGAAGCGCGCGGCGCACAGCGGCGCGAACACCGTGATCGCGAGCGGCCGCGAAGCCGACGTGCTGGTGCGGCTGGCGGCGGGCGAGGCGATCGGCACGCAGCTGATCGCGCGCACCGCGCGGATGGCCGCGCGCAAGCAATGGATGGCCGATCACCTGCAGGTGCGCGGGCACGTCGTGATCGATGCGGGCGCGGTCGAGAAGCTGACGGCCGGCGGCAAGAGCCTGCTGCCGATCGGCGTGACTGGCGTGCAGGGCGCGTTCGCACGCGGGGAGGTGATCGCGTGTGTCGGCCCCGACGGGCGTGAAGTGGCGCGCGGCCTCACGAACTACAGCAGCGCGGAAACGAAGCTGATTCACCGCAAGCCGAGCGGCGAGATCGAGACGGTGCTCGGCTACATGCTGGAGCCGGAGCTGATTCACCGCGACAACCTCGTGCTCGTGTAACCGTTCGGCCAGGCGTCGCGAGACAGCAAAAAGCCCGCATCGCGCGGGCTTTTTGTTGTGACGAAGCGAAACGAGGCCGGGCAGCCGGCCTCGGTTGCGCGGTCAGCGCAGCTGGCTCATCGCGGTGCGGTGGAACTTGATGTTCTCGAGGATCTGCTGGGTCGTGCCCTGCGGCATCTTGTTCGCGCAGAAATAGTCCTGGTACAGCGCCGAGTGGTACGCGTTCAGCTCGCCGTTCTCGATGCGACGCCAGTCGTTCTCGACCGTGCGGTCCCAGCCGTCGTGATCCGAATTCAGGCCTGCATACTGACGCCATTCGTAGGTGTCGCAGCGGATGCCTTCGTAGTTCACGTTGCGCGCGCCGGCCGGGCTCGTGATGACGACTGCGTAGCGCACGACGCCGTCGCTGCCGACCGCGAGCGACTTCGCATCGACGGAGAACTTGAGCGGCGTGTTCTGCGACACGTTGAACGGCAGCAGATCGCCCGCTTGCGGCAGCGGCGGCAGCGTGTCGACCGGGTTTTCCTTCCAGTTGCCCTGGCGGTCCAGCAGGTACACGAACTCGCTGTCATCCTTGTTGGTCGGCGTCTTCGAATTCGCGCACCCGGCCAGCGTGGCCGCCGCGACGATCGATGCGAGCGCGAGAGCAATCGCTTTCAATATGCATTCCTCGTAAAAAAAGGGCGCGACACCAAGGTCGCGCCCGGTCATGCAGTCCGACTCGTCATTTGCCGACGATCACGCGGGGCGGCATCTCGTCGAGCGTGCTCGCCTCCACTTCGATCTCGGAACAGACCACCGATGTGTCGACAATCGTCAGCGTCTGCTGGGCCTGCGCGCCGATGACGCGCGGATAGCGCGACAGACGCGGCCCACGCGGCTTTTCGGCTCGCTGCGCCGGGCGGCGCAGGAAGCGCGACAGTTCCGTCAGCGCCAACTGATAGACATCCCGCTTGAACTCGATCACCGCATCGAGCGGCACCCAGTACTCGTTCCAGCGCCACGCATCGAACTCCGGGTGGTCGGTCGCGCGCAAGCAAATGTCGCAATCGCGTCCGACCATCCGCAGAAGGAACCAGATCTGCTTCTGGCCGCGGTAATGTCCGCGTACTTCGCGTTTGATGAACTTGTCAGGCACCTCGTAACGCAACCAGTCGCGAGTGCGGCCGATTATCTTGACGTGTTCCGGGTGCAGGCCCGTCTCCTCGTGCAGCTCCCGGTACATCGCCTGCATGGGGGTCTCGCCGTACTTGATCCCACCTTGAGGAAACTGCCAGGAATGCTCGCGGAGCCGCTTGCCCCAAAACACCTCGTTGCGCGCGTTCAAGAGGATGATGCCGACGTTCGGGCGAAAGCCTTCACGATCCAGCATACAACCACCTTCGAATCCTTTAAAATTGCTTTGATTATAAACAGATAACGGGCGCTGCGCACCGTGACGGAGCGAAACCGCGCGGGGTACACCGGCTGAATTGTCCCTGATTTGTCTGCTAAGTCATCTGCGCCATCGTCGTTCGTCGCGCGCAGCTTTTTCACCTTGAAACTTTTTCGGGCGCCCCGCCTGGGGGCGCCGTATTTGGAACCGTCCGCATGAAAGCTTCCCGTTTCTTTATCGGCACCCTCAAAGAAGCACCGGCCGACGCAGAGATCGTCAGCCACAAGCTGATGGTGCGCGCCGGCATGATCCGTCGCGTCGCCGGCGGCATCTACAACTACCTGCCGGTCGGCCTGCGTTCGATTCGCAAGGTCGAGGCGATCGTGCGCGAGGAAATGAACCGGGCAGGCGCCATCGAGCTGCTGATGCCGGCCGTGCAACCGGCCGAGCTGTGGCAGGAATCGGGCCGCTGGGAGCAGTACGGCCCCGAACTGCTGCGCTTCAAGGACCGCAAGGACAACGACTTCGTGATCGGGCCGACGCACGAGGAAGTCATCACCGACATCGCGCGCAACCAGATCAAGAGCTACCGGCAGATGCCGGTGAACTTCTACCAGATCCAGACGAAGTTCCGCGACGAGATCCGTCCGCGCTTCGGCGTGATGCGCGGCCGCGAGTTCATCATGAAGGACGCGTATTCGTTCGACAAGGACGCGGCCGGCCTGAACGAGTCGTATCGCAAGATGTACGACGCATACGTGCGCATCTTCACGCGCCTCGGCCTCGAGTTCCGCGCGGTTGCGGCCGACAGCGGCTCGATCGGCGGCAACTTCTCGCACGAGTTCCACGTGATCGCCGATACCGGCGAGGATGCGATCGCCTACTGCCCGACGTCCGACTTCGCGGCGAACGTCGAAGCGGCCGAAGCCCTGCCGCTGATCGCCGAACGCGCGGCACCCGCCGAAGCGATGGAAAAGGTCGCGACGCCCGGCAAGGCGAAGTGCGAGGCCGTCGCCGAACTGCTGTCGATCCCGCTCGAGCGCACGATCAAGTCGATCGTGCTCGCCACCGACAACGAAGGCGCCGAGCCGACCATCTGGCTCGTGATGCTGCGCGGCGACCACGACCTGAACGAGATCAAGGTGTCGAAGCTGCCGGGGCTGAAGAACCACCGCTTCGCGACCGAGCAGGAAATCGTCGAGTGGTTCGGCACGCCGCCGGGCTACCTCGGCCCGGTCGGCACGAAGAAGCCGGTGAAGGTGATCGCCGATCGCACGGTCGCGAACATGAGCGACTTCGTCGTCGGCGCGAACGAGGTCGACTATCACATCGCTGGCGTGAACTGGGGCCGCGACCTGCCGGAGCCGGACGTCGCCGACGTGCGCAACGTGAAGAAGGGCGATCCGTCGCCGGACGGCAAGGGTGAGATCGACATCTGCCGCGGCATCGAAGTCGGCCACGTGTTCCAGCTCGGCACCAAGTACTCGGAAGCGATGGGCGCGACGTTCCTCGACGAGTCGGGCAAGCCGCAGCCGATGCTGATGGGCTGCTACGGCGTCGGCGTCACGCGCATTCTCGGCGCGGCGATCGAACAGAACTTCGACGAGCGCGGCATCATCTGGCCCGAGTCGATCGCGCCGTTCGAAGTCGTGCTGTGCCCGATGGGCTACGATCGCAGCGACATGGTCCGCGAGGCCGCCGACAAGCTGTACGCGGAACTGGCCGCGGCCGGCATCGACGTGATCCTCGACGATCGCGGCGAGCGCCCGGGCGTGATGTTTGCCGACTGGGAATTGATCGGCGTGCCGCATCGCCTGGTGATCGGCGAGCGCGGCCTGAAGGAAGGCAAGATCGAGTATCAGGGCCGCCGCGACGCCGAGGCGACGCTGCTGCCGGCCGACGCGGCCGCGGCGACGGTGACGGAGAAGATCCGCGCCGCGCTCGCGCGCTAAGCGCTTCGACCGGAGGATACGGTGGAATACACCTTCCTGTCGGCCACCGTGCTCCTCGTGCTGATCACGGATCCGCTCGGCAACATCCCGCTGTTCATCACGGCGATGCGGGATGTGCCGCGTGAGCGGCGCGTGAAGCTGATCCTGCGTGAAGTCGGGATCGCGTTCGTGATCCTGCTGTTCTTCATGGTGGTCGGCGACCGCTTCCTGCGGATGATGAACCTCACCGACCTGTCGCTGCGGCTCGGCGGCGGGATCGTGCTGTTCCTGATCGCGCTGCGGATGATCTTCCCGCATCCGGACGGCGCGCTCGGCAGCGATCCGCGCGCCGGCGGTGAACCGTTCATCGTGCCGCTCGCGATTCCCGCGCTCGCCGGGCCGTCCGCGCTCGCGACGGTGATGCTGCTGACGTCGCAGGCGCCGGGCAAGATGTTCGAGTGGGTCGGCGCGCTGACGGTCACGATGATCGTCTGCGCGATCACGCTGGTGCTGGCCGAACGGATCCAGCAGTGGCTCGGCGAGCGGACCGTCGCCGCGTTCGAGCGGCTGATGGGTCTCGTGCTCGTCGCGATCTCGGTCGAGATGCTGCTCGCCGGCATCAAGGCGTTCGTGCACCAGCTGCAGATGTAACGCGTTGGTGCGTACCGACGAAAAAAAGCGGCGCTCCGGGTAACCGGAGCGCCGCTTTCCATTTATATAGTGGGCAGGGCGGCGATCAGACGTTCGCGGTCAGCGCACGGATCGTCGGCAGGTTGCGCCAGTAGCCCTTGGCGTCCATCCCGCAGCCGAACACGTAGCGGTCGGGCACCGAGAAGCCGCAGAAGTCGGGATGCAGCGGTTTCGCCTTCGTGAGCGTCTTCTCGCACAGCACCGCGGACATGAAGCGCTTCGCGCCCATGTCGAGGATGCGGTCGCGGATCGCGGCCATCGTCTCGCCTTCGTCGAGGATGTCGTCGAGCACGAGCACGATGCGGTCCTTCACCGATTCGCGCGGCGCGACGCGCCAGTGCATCTCCGGGCTGCCCTGCGTCGTGTTGCGGTAGCGGGTCAGGTGGATGTAGTCGAATTCCAGCGGGAAATCGAGATGCGGCAGCAGCATCCCGGTAAACACCGCGGCGCCGCCCATCACCGAGAGGACGAGCGGGAACGCGTCGCCGATCTCGGCGCGGATCGCTTCGGCCATCCGGGCGATCGACGCGTTGACGGCGTCCGCCGAGACGATCTCTTCGGAGTGTTCGAAAATGTGGAGGGCTTCTTCGCGGTTCATGAGTTCTGGCGGGCAGTCGGTATACAAATAAGAATGAAGCAGAACGGCTGGCGCGCGCTACGGCAAAAACCCGCGCGCCGGCCGACGGGCGGAATCAGCGCATGCCGGGCATCATGCCCTTCAAGCCGCGCATCATCTTCTGCATGTTGCCGCCCTTCAGCTTCTTCATCATCGTACGCATCTGGTCGTACTGGTTCAGCATCCGGTTGACTTCCTGCACCGGCACGCCCGCGCCGGCTGCAATGCGGCGCTTGCGCGTCGCCTTGATGATTTCGGGTTTGGCGCGCTCGGCGGGCGTCATCGAGCTGATGATGCCTTCCATCCGGCGGATCGACTTCTCGGCCTGGCCCATGTCGGCGCCGGCCGCCGCCTGCTGGAACTGCGCGGGCAGCTTGTCCATCAGCGACGACAGGCCGCCCATGTTCTTCATCTGCGAGATCTGCGCGCGGAAATCGTTCAGGTCGAAGTCGCCGCCTTTCTTGACCTTGTCGGCGAGCTTCTGCGCGGCCTGCACGTCGACGCCGCGCTGCGCTTCCTCGACGAGCGCGAGGATGTCGCCCATGCCGAGGATCCGGTTCGCCATCCGGTCCGGGTGGAACACCTCGAGGCCGTCGAGCTTCTCGGCGACGCCGACGAACTTGATCGGCTTGCCCGTGATGTGGCGCACCGACAGCGCGGCACCGCCGCGCGAATCGCCGTCGAGCTTGGTCAGCACGACGCCGGTGAGCGGCAGCGTGTCGTTGAACGCCTTCGCGGTGTTGACCGCGTCCTGGCCGAGCATCGCGTCGACGACGAACAGCGTTTCGGCCGGCTTGAGCGTGCCGTGCAGCGCGGCGATTTCCTGCATCATCGCCTCGTCGATACCGAGGCGGCCGGCCGTGTCGACGATCAGCACGTCATGGTAGTGGCGCTTCGCCCAGTCGACTGCCGCGAGTGCGATGTCGACGGGCTTCTGGTCCGGCGTCGACGGGAAGAAATCGGCGCCGACCTGTTCGCTCACCGTTTTCAGCTGCATGATGGCGGCCGGGCGATACACGTCGCATGACACCGTCAGCACCTTCTTCTTGTACTTCTCGCGCAAGAGTTTCGCGAGCTTGCCGGCGGTCGTGGTCTTGCCGGCGCCCTGCAGGCCGGCCATCAGGATCACGGCGGGCGGCGTGACCGCGAGGTTCAGCTCGGCGGCCTTGCCTTCGTAGTCGCCGCCGATCACGGCGGTCAGCTCCTTCTGGACCACGCCGACGAGCGCCTGGCCCGGCGACAGGCTGCTGATCACTTCCTCGCCGAGCGCCTTTTCCTTGACCTTGGCGATGAATTCGCGGACGACCGGCAGCGCGACGTCGGCTTCCAGCAACGCGAGACGCACCTCGCGGAGCATCTCCTGGGTGTTCGCCTCGGTAAGCCGGGCCTCGCCGCGCAGCGTCTTGACGACGCGCGCCATCCGTTGAGTGAGATTGTCGAGCATGGGGAGCGATGGACAGTGGGGCCCGAAGGCGCAACGGAACCGTACAAAAGGGAGCCGTCGCGGGAAGGGGGCCTAGTGTAAACTTCGAACATGGATATTGTACTGTATGCCCTCACCGCATTCCTGTACGGCGGCCTCGCCGTCGCAGGCTGGCGCACGCACCGCCAGGGTGCGACGCCGCTCGTCGCGAGCGTGCCGGCCGTGCCGGTGCCGGCGTCCGCCGCGTCGGGAATGAGCGGCGCCGGCCGCGCGCTGCTGTTCGCGGCGCTCGTCGCGCACGGCGTGCTGCTGCACACGACGATCTTCCCGCACGACGCGATGGTCTTCGGCTTCGCGTTCGCGCTGTCCGCGATGTTCTGGCTCGGCGCCGGCATCTACTGGATCGAGAGCTTCTTCTTCCCGCTCGACAGCCTGCGCCTGCTCGTGCTGCCGCTCGCGTGCGGCGCGTCGCTGCTGCCGCTCGTGTTCGGTGGCGTGCGGGTGCTGCCTTATGCCGCAGCGCCGCTGTTCAAGATGCACTTCCTGATCGCGAACATCGCGTACGGCCTTTTCGCGATCGCCGCGCTGCACGCGGTCCTGATGCTGATGGTCGAGCGGCGCCTGCAGTCGCTGAGGAGCGGCGGGCGCGACGGCTCGACCGGCTGGATCGCGAGCTGGCTCGAAACGCTGCCGCCGCTGCTCACGCTCGAGAAGCTGCTGTTCCGCCTGATCGGCGCCGGCTTCGTGCTGCTGACGCTGACGCTCGCGTCGGGGATCCTGTTCAGCGAGCAGGTCGATGCACGCGCGCTGCGGCTCGATCACAAGACCGTGTTCGCGGTGCTGTCGTGGCTGATGTTCGGCGGCCTGCTGGTCGCGCACAAGACGTCGGGCTGGCGCGGGCGCGGCGCCGCGCGCTGGGTGCTCGTGTCGTTTGCCGCGCTGCTGCTCGCGTATGTCGGCAGCCGGTTCGTTTTCGAGGTGCTGCTGCACCGCTCCGTGGTTTGAACGCAGGTTTCCGATGCGACAGATTCTTCTCCTGATTCTTCTCTTCTTCGCGGGTTCGTGGCTCACGCGCAAGCTGCGCCAGGCCCAGGAGCACGCGCAGGCGCGCGCCGGCCGCGGTGGCGGCAACGACGGCGCACCGGGTCCCGGCGCCGGGGCGGCACGCCCGAACGGCGACGCGCGCTCGCTGCCCGAACCGATGGTGCGTTGCGCCGAGTGCGGCGTGCATACGCCGCAGGGCGACGCCGTCGCCGCGGGCGGCGAATACTTCTGCAGTACCGAGCACGCGCAGCGCCACGGCGCACACGCGAGCGGCCACGACGCCCGATGAGCGACGCAGCGCTGCTGTCGGTCGACGCGAACGGCTGGGTGCGCGAAGCGCGCCACGCGCCGTCGCCGAATTTCGAGGCGCGGCCCGCGGGCGCGGTGCCGACGCTCGTCGTCGTCCACAACATCAGCCTGCCGCCCGGCGAGTTCGGCGGCGATGCGATCGAGGCGCTGTTCCTGAATCGCCTCGATTGCGATACGCACCCCTATTACCAGCGCCACCTGCGCGACGTGCGCGTGTCCGCGCACTTCCTGATCCGCCGCGACGGCGAACTCGTGCAGTTCGTGTCGTGCGACGAGCGTGCATGGCATGCGGGCGCGTCCGAGTTCTTCGGCCGGCCGCGCTGCAACGACTTCTCGATCGGCATCGAACTCGAAGGTGCGGACGACGTGCCGTTCGACGCGGCGCAGTACGCGACGCTCGGGGTGCTCGCACGCACGCTCGCCGCACGCTATCCGATCGATGCGGTGGCCGGGCATTCGGACGTCGCGCCGGGCCGCAAGACCGACCCGGGTCCGCACTTCGATTGGCAACGCTTCGCGAGCGATGCCGGGTTTTCCGCCGAATACTTTCCTTTCCGTCAGCACTGATCGCAGGGTTTTTGAGCGGGCGAAATTTTTTTTTCCGACCAATGCCTTGTCGCGTCTGCCCGTCCGGGCGGCCGGGTTGATGTCAATACCTCCGGCGAAAATTCTCCGTTTTGATGTCGCCGGAATGTCCACTATACTTGGTGCCAGTTGAGCGGTTCTGTACTAGATATAGTGTGTGTCGCAGGGGAAACCCGAGCGGCACCGGCCGGCGGGCAACGCCGGCGGCCAGGGTTCTCAGTGCGGCGCGCCAGGCCGGGCGGTCCGGGCGTCGCAATCAAGCGCAGCGAACTTCGACGGGGCAGCGTACACATGACGAAGCACACGACCGGATCGGTTGTCGCGCATCGACCGAACCGGCTTCCCCGACGCATCGCTCGCCTCTTACCGCTCGCGCATCCGATAGCGCAGCGTTCGTTTTAATCCGCGGTTCTCTCCGCACCATCCAACACCAGGAGCTTTGCACATGCAAACCACCGACAACGCGACGTCCCAGTACGAGAGCGCCTCGAGCCGTCCGCTCGGCGGGACCGAACAGGGCGCGCAGGCGCTCGCGCCGCAGGCCACGTTCGCCGACTACAAGGTGATCCGCCGCAACGGCAGCGTGGTGTCGTTCGAGCCTTCGAAGATCGCGATTGCGGTGACCAAGGCTTTCCTGGCCGTCAATGGCGGGCAGGGCGCGGCATCGGCACGCGTACGCGAACTCGTCGAGCAGCTCACGCACAACGTCGTGCGCGCGCTCGTGCGCAGCCGTCCGAACGGCGGTACGTTCCATATCGAAGACATCCAGGACCAGGTCGAACTCGCGCTGATGCGCGGCGGCGAGCACAACGTCGCGCGTGCGTACGTGCTGTATCGCGAGAAGCGTCACCTCGAGCGCCAGCATGCGGGCGAGGAAGCAGCGGCAGCGGGCGGCGAGTCGAGCACCGGCATCAACGTCGTCGACAACGGCGTCACGCGCCCGCTCGACCTGAACGCACTGCGCGCGCTGATCGTGTCGGCATGCGACGGTCTCGGCGCTGCGGTTAACCCTGACCCGATCGTCGCGGAAACGGTGAAGAACCTGTACGACGGCGTGCCGATGAGCCAGGTCTACGACTCGGCGATCCTCGCTGCGCGCACGATGATCGAAAAGGATCCGGCATACAGCCAGGTCACGGCCCGCATCCTGCTGCACACGATCCGTCGCGAGATCCTCGGCGAGGAAGTGGTCCAGGCCGAGATGTCGGCCCGCTACGCGGAATACTTCCCGCAGTTCCTGAAGCGCGGCGTCGACGCCGGCCTGCTCGACGACAAGCTGCTTCAGTTCGACCTGAAGCGTCTGGGCGAAGCGCTCGACGCGAACCGCGACCTGCAGTTCGGCTACCTCGGCCTGCAGACGCTGTACGACCGCTACTTCCTGCACGTCGACGGCAGCCGCATCGAAATGCCGCAGGCATTCTTCATGCGCGTCGCGATGGGCCTGTCGCTGAACGAGATCGACCGCGAAACGCGCGCGATCGAGTTCTACAACGTGCTGTCGAGCTTCGACTTCATGAGCTCGACGCCGACGCTGTTCAACTCGGGCACGCACCGCTCGCAGTTGTCGTCGTGCTACCTGACGACGGTCGCGGACGATCTCGACGGCATCTATGAAGCGCTGAAGGAAAACGCGCTGCTGTCGAAGTTCGCCGGCGGTCTCGGCAACGACTGGACCCGCGTGCGCGCACTCGGCTCGCATATCAAGGGCACGAACGGCAAGTCGCAAGGCGTGGTCCCGTTCCTGAAGGTCGTCAACGACACGGCCGTCGCGGTCAACCAGGGCGGCAAGCGCAAGGGCGCGGTGTGCGCGTACCTCGAATCGTGGCACCTCGACATCGAGGAGTTCCTCGAGCTGCGCAAGAACACCGGCGACGATCGCCGCCGTACGCACGACATGAACACGGCGAACTGGATTCCCGACCTGTTCATGAAGCGCGTGATGGAAGGCGCCGACTGGACGCTGTTCTCGCCGTCGACCTGCCCGGACCTGCACGACAAGTTCGGCGCCGATTTCGAGAAGGCTTACACGGCTTACGAAGAGAAGGTCGCGCGCGGCGAGATCAAGCTGTTCAAGAAGATCCCGGCGCAGCAGCTCTGGCGCAAGATGCTCGGCATGCTGTTCGAAACGGGCCACCCGTGGATCACGTTCAAGGATCCGTGCAACGTGCGCTCGCCGCAGCAGCACGTCGGCGTCGTCCACTCGTCGAACCTGTGCACGGAAATCACGCTGAACACGAGCGACACCGAAATCGCGGTGTGCAACCTGGGCTCCGTGAACCTCGTCGCCCACCTGGTGAAGCAGGCCGACGGCAGCTACGCGCTCGACCACGACAAGCTGAAGCGCACGATCAGCGTCGCGATGCGCATGCTCGACAACGTGATCGACATCAACTACTACGCGGTGCCGAAGGCGCGTAACTCGAACCTGAAGCACCGTCCGGTCGGCATGGGCATCATGGGCTTCCAGGACTGCCTGCACCTGCTGCGCACGCCGTACGCGTCGGAAGCGGCGGTCGAGTTCGCCGATCGTTCGATGGAAGCGGTCTGCTACTACGCGTACTACGCGTCGACCGAGCTGGCCGAGGAACGCGGCCGCTACTCGAGCTACCGCGGCTCGCTGTGGGATCGCGGCATCCTCCCGCAGGACACGCTGAAGCTGCTGACGGAAGCGCGCGGCGGCTACGTCGAGGTCGACACGTCCGAGTCGCTCGACTGGACGACGCTGCGTTCGCGGATCGCCGCGCACGGCATGCGCAACTCGAACTGCGTCGCGATCGCGCCGACGGCGACGATCTCGAACATCATCGGCGTGTCGGCATGCATCGAGCCGACCTTCCAGAACCTGTACGTGAAGTCGAACCTGTCGGGCGAATTCACGGTGGTCAACGAGTACCTCGTCCGCGACCTGAAGGAACGCGGCCTGTGGGACGAAGTGATGGTCGCCGACCTGAAGTACTTCGACGGCATGCTGTCGCGCATCGACCGTATCCCGGCCGACCTGCGCGCGATCTACGCGACCGCGTTCGAAGTCGACCCGACGTGGCTGGTCGAAGCGGCATCGCGTCGCCAGAAGTGGATCGACCAGGCGCAGTCGCTGAACATCTACATGGGCGGCGCGTCGGGCAAGAAGCTCGACGAGGTCTACAAGCTCGCCTGGCTGCGCGGTCTGAAGACGACCTACTACCTCCGCACGATGGCAGCGACGCACGTCGAGAAGTCGACGGTCGCACACGGCGCGCTGAACGCGGTGCCGACGAGCGGCGGCTCGAGCAGCGGCGGCGCGCAAGGCGCGGCAGGCGGCTTCGGTGCAGCGGGCGGCGCAGCGTCGTCGTCGGGCGCAGTCGACGCGGCACCGGCACTCGCGCCGGTCGAAGCGGACGGTCCGGTATGCACGATGCGCCCGGGCGATCCCGGCTTCGACGAGTGCGAAGCCTGCCAGTAACGCGGCGCGCATGACCTGAAGAAGGTTCGGGCGGCGCGCACGACAACCGATCGAGGTTGAAGTGTGCGCCGCTCTCAACTAAAAAAATGATAAGGAATCTGTAACGCGGCACTCGCGTTGCAGGCAGTGACAAGCGATCGAAACATCCCCGACGACGTCGCGTTTCGATCAGCGTTCGATGCGTCGAGCGCACCTCGCGATACACGTGCGACACACGTCGCGCGCTGCATGAACGACGATGCGTTGCTCAAAGTGTTGTATCGAGGTCGCAACGCGAATCGAAAAAAGGATTTTTCGTGAGCGAGCCCTTTTATCGCTCAGGAAAAGATGGTACAAACCGTTCTAAATTGATGGTGAGAATTTATGCTCAACTGGGATGACGAGAAGACTGCCGTAACCCCCGCGAGCGGAGCGCAGCAAAACGCGTTGCGCACCTCCGCAGGGATGGCTGTCGGAATGCAGGCTGCAACGCCTGCCGCCCATCAGGTCCGCGACATTTTCGAAGGCGATCTTGCGGTGCCGCCGCAAGCATCGGCTGTTCCCGCCGGCGGTTCGGAAGCGCGGGTCAACGTTGCAGACAAGCGCATCATCAACGGCCAGACTGACGTCAATCAGCTGGTGCCGTTCAAGTACAAGTGGGCGTGGGAAAAGTATCTGGCGGGTTGCGCGAACCACTGGATGCCGCAGGAAATCAACATGTCCCGCGACATCGCCCTGTGGAAGGACCCGAACGGTCTGACCGAGGACGAGCGCCGCATCGTCAAGCGCAACCTCGGCTTCTTCGTGACGGCCGATTCGCTCGCCGCGAACAACATCGTGCTCGGCACGTACCGCCACATCACGGCGCCCGAGTGCCGGCAGTTCCTGCTGCGCCAGGCGTTCGAAGAGGCGATCCACACGCACGCGTACCAATACATCGTCGAATCGCTCGGTCTCGACGAAGGCGAGATCTTCAACGCGTACCACGAGGTCACGTCGATCCGCGCGAAGGACGAATTCCTGATCCCGTTCATCCACACGCTGACGGACCCGGCCTTCAAGACCGGCACGCTCGAAGCGGATCAGAAGCTGCTGAAGTCGCTGATCGTGTTCGCCTGCATCATGGAAGGCCTGTTCTTCTATGTCGGCTTCACGCAGATTCTCGCGCTCGGCCGCCAGAACAAGATGACGGGTGCTGCAGAGCAATATCAGTACATCCTGCGCGACGAGTCGATGCACTGCAATTTCGGCATCGACCTGATCAACCAGATCAAGCTCGAGAACCCGCATCTCTGGACCGCGGAATTCCGCGCCGAGATCCGCGAGCTGTTCAAGCAGGCTGTCGAACTCGAATACCGCTACGCCGAGGACACGATGCCGCGCGGCGTGCTGGGTCTGAACGCGTCGATGTTCAAGAGCTATCTGCGCTTCATCAGCAACCGCCGTTGCCAGCAGATCGGCCTCGACCCGCTGTTCCCGAACGAGGAAAACCCGTTCCCGTGGATGAGCGAGATGATCGACCTGAAGAAGGAACGCAACTTCTTCGAGACGCGTGTGATCGAGTATCAGACGGGCGGCGCGCTGTCCTGGGAATAACCCGCAGCAGCGAACCCGTCACATGATGTGAGCAGCCGGCGGCCTCTCGGCCCCGGCCCAAGGTTTAGGAGCAAGAACGCCTGATGCAAAGCATGCCCGGTGCCTTAACGGCCCAACGACATGATCGGCACTTTGCGAACCCTTCAGTGGGATGGGCAAACTTCCCTCCGGAAAAAGCGGACGGCCGTGTGGCGGTCCGCTTGATCAAGCGATTAGGGGTGGCGGCGCGAGGCGCGCCGGCTACCGACTTGATTTGGCGCGCGAGGCCATGGGGTCACGCGCGCCATACCGTATTCATTAGCGTAAGCGCGTGGTATCCGCGTACGCCGATGAATAGCCCGCTTCGAAGCGCACGTCCTGAACAGCGTCCGCGGGAAGCGGGTTTTGACGAAGGGTGTAGTTTGAACTGACTCTCATCTGAACCTGAAGGAGAACAACATGGCTACTGCCAAGAAGAAACCGGCTGCTAAGAAGGTTGCTGCCAAGAAGACCGTTGCGAAGAAGGCTGCTGCTCCGGCGAAGAAGGCCGCTGCGGTGAAGAAGGTTGCTGCGAAGAAGGTCGCGGTGAAGAAGGTTGCCGCGAAGAAGGCAGCACCGGCGAAGAAGGCTGCTGCGAAGAAGGTCGCGGCAAAGAAGGTCGCAACGAAGAAGGTTGCTGCGAAGAAAGTCGCGGTGAAGAAGGTTGCCGCGAAGAAGGCAGCACCGGCGAAGAAGGCCGCTGCGAAGAAGGTTGCAGCCAAGAAAGTCGCGGTGAAGAAGGTTGCTGCGAAGAAGGCAGCACCGGCGAAGAAGGCCGCTGCCAAGAAGGCCGCGCCGGCGAAGAAGGCTGCCGCCAAGAAGGCTGCGCCTGCGAAGAAGGCTGCTGCGAAGAAGGCTGCGCCTGCCAAGAAGGCTGCCCCTGCGAAGAAGGCTGCCGCTGCACCGAAGGCTGCTGCTGCACCGAAGGCTGCCGCTGCTCCGAAGGCTGCCGCACCGGCGAAGAAGGCCGCTGCACCGAAGAAGGCTGCTGCTCCGAAGAAGGCCGTCGTGAAGAAGGCTGCACCGGCAACCACCGCGTCGACCGCATCGGTCGCGCCGGCATCGGGCGTGAAGACCGCGCTCAACCCGGCAGCGGCATGGCCGTTCCCGACCGGCAGCCGTCCGTAATCGCGGCTGACCAGCACTACCCGGACACTCACGCGGTGTCCGCGGGTTGAGTAGCGCTACTCAATCGATCCCGCCATCTGGCTCAGGTGGCGGGATTTTTTTCGTCCCTCTGCATCGATGGGCCGGCCGGCTGCCGGGCACGGACGAAAAAAAACGCATGTGCAGCTTCGCACATGCGTTCGACCGCGGCTTGCGCCGCGTGCTGAGGATGCTCGTTAGTGCGTGACGCGCGTGACGCCGCCGCTCGACAGCAGTCGCACCCGTTCGCCGGCGCGGAACACTTCGCCGCTCGCCGCCTGCGTGATCGAGCGCAGGTCGCCGTTGTCGAGGCGCACGGTGATTTCGACACCGTTCGCCGTGCTGAGGTTTTCGCCGACCGCGTTGCCTGCGACCGCGCCGACGAGACCGCCCGCGATGGCCGTCAGGATCGATCCCTTGCCGCCGCCGATCGCGCTGCCCGCGACTGCGCCGAGCGCGCCGCCGCCGAGCGTGCCGATCGCGCTGCCGCCGCCATCGGACTGGATGCGCACCGCACGGACGCTTTCGACGGTGCCCATGCGCACGGTTTGCTCGCGCTGCGCCTGGCCGACGCTATAGACATCTGCCGAGCCCGGCGCCGTGAAGCAGCCGGCGAGCGTCAGCGTGGCCGTCAGCATGGCAGCGAGCGTGAGGGTTTTCTTGGTCAACATCTTTGCTCTCCCACAATATTCATTTGAGACTGTACCCGAAGGCAGCCTCGAAGCGCGCGTCGATTTCGGCGCGCGTCAGTGCGTAAGTTTGAGGCCCCTGGTGGGCGATCTTGATCGAGCCCATCAGGCTCGCGAGGCGGCCCGTGGTTGCCCAGTCGAGGCCATTCTCGATGCCGTACAGCAGGCCGCCCCGGAAGGCGTCGCCGCAGCCGGTCGGATCGACGACACGCTCGGCTTGCACGACCGGAATCTGTTCTTCGCCGTTTTTGTGAAGAATGGTGGCGCCGCGCTCGCCGCGCGTGATGATCAACGCCTGAACCCGGCTGGCGATTTCCTGTTCGGACCAGCCCGTCTTGTCGCTGACGAGCTTGCCCTCGTAGTCGTTGACCGCAACGAAGGTGGCGAGTTCAATGATGCGGCGCAGCGTCGCACCGTCGAACAGCGGCAGGCCCTGGCCCGGATCGAAGATGAACGGGATGCCGGCCTTCGCGAATTGCTCGGCGTGCTGGACCATCCCGTCGAAGCCGTCCGGCGCGACGATGCCGAGCTTCACGCCCGACACTTCGTCCGCGCGGTTCAGGTGCGACTGCATCATCGCGCCGGGGTGGAATGCGGTGATCTGGTTGTTCTCGAGATCGGTCGTGATCATCGCCTGCGCGGTGTGCGTTTCGGGCACCACGCGTATGCTGGCCTTCGACAGGCCGAGGCTGTCGAGACGCTCGAGATAGCGATCGGCGTCGTTCGCGCCGACCGTCGCCATGATGCGCGCGTCGCCGCCGAGCATGTGCAGCGCGTAGGCGATGTTCCCCGCGCAACCGCCGAATTCGCGACGCATCGTCGGCACGAGGAAGCTCACGTTCAGAAGGTGAACCTGGTCGGGCAGGATGTGCTCGCGAAACCGGCCTTCGAAGGTCATGATGTTGTCGTAGGCGAGCGAGCCGCAAATCAGCGTAGTCAAGGCGTGCGTTCCTGTAGAGAGCAAAGGGAGGCGGCTGCCCGGCCGGCGCGCGCAGGCCGTCGGGCCTCGCGCGGCAGGGCCGGGCGGCTGCGGGTTACTTCAGTGCGGCGAGCGCTGCGTCGTAGTTCGGCTCGTCCTTGATCTCGCCGACGAGTTCCGCGTGGAGCACCTTGTCCTGCGCGTCGAGCACGACGACCGCGCGGGCCGTCAGGCCGTTCAGCGGGCCGCTCGTCACGTCGACGCCGTATGCGTTCGCGAACGCGCGGCCGCCGCGGAACGTCGAAGCCGTCACGACGTTCGCGAGGCCTTCGGTCGTGCAGAAGCGCGTGGCGGCGAACGGCAGGTCGCCGGACACGACCACCACGACCGTGTTGTCGAGCGACGACGCGGCTTCGTTGAACTTGCGGGTCGACGTCGCGCAGGTGGGCGTATCGAGGCTCGGGACGATGTTCAGCACCTTGCGCTTGCCGGCGAAGCTGGCGAGCGACAGGTCGGCGAGGTCCTTGCCGACCAGCTTGAAGTCGGGGGCTTGCGAGCCGACGGCCGGGAACGTGCCGGCGAGATCGATCGGGTTGCCACCCAGCGTAACTTTGCTCATGTTCGTGCTCCGAAATAGCGCGCCGCAGCGGCGCGCGGGTTGAGACGGCGCGCATGCGCGCGCCGCGGGGCGTCACGGATAGAAGATCTGGACGCGGAAATTCGAGGCGGGCGCGCCGTTCGTGTCGAGACGGACGACCATCGTCTGCGTCGTGCCGGGCGGCAGCCCGGCGTCGATCGGCATGCCCGGGCGCACGTAGTCGCGCGGCGCGAGCACGCGGCGCACGGTCACGTGATTCGTGTCGTCGAGCAGCGTCAGCTCGAGCGACGGGTAGGCGAGCGCGACGCGGTAGCGGTTCGTCAGCGGCACCTTCAACTCCAGCACGCGCGGGCCGTCGATCTGGCGCAGGTCGGCCGCGTCGAGCCGCAGGCCGTCGATCGCGCGCGGCGGCGTCACCTTGCAGCCGAGCGGCGCGCACGCCTGCCGGAACCAGCCCTGCGTGACGGGCCAGTAGATCATCACGGTTTCGCGCTGCCACCACGCGAGCTGCGCGACGAGCAGCACCGCGAGCACGGCCGCGACGAGGCCGCCGAAAAAGCCGCCGAGCGTTCCACGTCGCTGCTGCGCGCGCGGCTCGCGCGTCACGGCGAAGGGCGGGCGGTCGTCGTCGGACAGTGCGGCGGGGAAGGGGGCGGCCGGCTGGGCGACCGGCTCGGCGGCCGGTTGTACGTCCGGTTCGGCACCGGGTTCGCTGGCGGCTGCGGCCGGTGCGGCGGCACGTTCGGCGTGGGTGTCGGGTTCGGGTTTCGGTTCGAGTCCGGGCTCGGCTTGTACCGGCCTGAACGCGAAGCGCGGTTCGCGTGGCGCGTGCTCGTCGTCGGGCACGGCGAAGCGCGCGTTGCCGACCGGTTCGACGGGCGCTGCTGCGGCGGGTTCGATCGACGGCGCGGGCGCGACGAAGCGCGGTTCACGCAGGTCGGGTTCGGTGAGCGGCGTGAGCGGTTCGTCGGTCTCGGGCGGCACTGCATCCGGTCCGGCCGATCGCGCGGCGACGGCGTGCAACTCGGCCGGCTGCGATGCGATCGGCGCCGGCGTGCCGGACAGGTGAACCACACCGGATTCCGTCGACGGCAGCGCAAGCGGGATCAGCGGCTCGGCGCGCACGGTCTCGACACTGTGCTGCAGGGACGGGTCGACGCCGCCATCGAGCCACGGCGCCCACATGTCCCAGCCTTCCGGCTGGTAATCGGAACCCGCTGCCGGTTCGACCGGTGCGTCGGAGGTGAAGAGCCGCGCGGGCGCGGCGGCGTGTTGCGGGTTGGCGGCGGCCGGCTCGACCGGCGCCGCTTCGGTCAGCGCGGATTCCGGCGGTGCCGGATCGGGTACGAGCGACTGCGATGCGTTGAAGACCTGCTGACAGTGTCCGCAACGCACGAGCCCGTCATGCAGCGCGAGCTGTTCCTGCTGCAGCCGGAAGACGGTTTCGCAATGAGGGCAGCGCGTCGCAAGAAGCATGTCGAGCCGGGCGGCCTGCTGGCCAGAGTGAAGGACAGCGCTATTCTAATGGCTTTCCCGCCGCGTTCCGGCGAGGCATACCCAACCTTCGTGTTCGCGCCAGACCGAGATGTCGACGTAGCGCGCATAGACGGCCGCGACTTCGTCCGCCTGGCGCGCGAGCACGCCCGACAGCGCGATGCGCCCGCCCGGTTTCACCTTCGATGCGAGCATCGATGCCATCAGTTTCAGCGGGTTCGACAGGATGTTGGCGACGACGATGTCGAATTCGCCGGCCGGGCACGCATCGGGCAGCCCGTACGTGACTTCTGCATGGTTGCGTTCGCTGTTCTGGCGCGCCGATTCGACCGCCTGCGGATCGATGTCGATGCCGACCACGGGGTTCGCCCCGCATTTCCGCGCGAGGATCGCGAGAATGCCCGAGCCGCAGCCGTAGTCGAGCACCGACTGGCCGGGCTTCACCGACTGTTCGAGCCATTCCATGCACAGGCGGGTGGTCGGGTGGCTGCCGGTGCCGAACGCGAGACCGGGGTCGAGTTCGAGGATCAGCGCGTCGGGGTCGGGCGCGTCGTGCCACGACGGCACGACCCAGATCCGCTCGCCGATCGGAATCGGCTCGAACTGCGACTGCGTGAGCCGCACCCAGTCCTGTTCCTCGACTTCGCGCACGTCGAACTTCGGCGTCTCGGCGACGCCGATCTCGTTCGCGGCCGCCGCGAGCAGCACGGCCGGGTCGTGATCGGGCGACAGCAGCGCGATCACGCGCGAGTGCTGCCACGCGGTGCGTTCGGGAACGAGGCCGGGCTCGCCGAAGAGCGGCTGTTCGTCGGGCGTGTCGGCGTCGGCGTCCTCGACGGACACCGACAGCGCGCCGAGGTCGAGCAGCGCGTCGGACAGCGCCTCCGCATGCTCACGGGCCAGTTCGACGACGAGTTCGCGATAGCTCATGCTTACGCTTCTTCCGGTGCGACCTGCTGCTTCTGGGCGAGCCGGTGTTCGAGATAGTGGATGCTGGTGCCGCCTTCGACGAACTTCGAGTCGATCATCAGCTCGCGGTGCAGCGGGATGTTGGTCTGGATGCCTTCGACGACCATTTCCGACAGCGCGATGCGCATCCGGCGGATCGCCTGGTCGCGCGTCGCGCCGTAGGTGATCAGCTTGCCGATCATCGAATCATAGTTCGGCGGCACGAAATAGCCATTGTACGCATGCGAGTCGACGCGCACGCCAGGGCCGCCCGGCGTATGCCACGACGTGATCCGGCCCGGCGACGGCGTGAACTTGAATGGATCTTCCGCGTTGATCCGGCATTCGATCGCATGTCCGCGGAACTCGATGTCGCGCTGGCGCAGCGCGAGCTTCTCGCCGGCAGCGATGCGGATCTGTTCCTGCACGATGTCGACGCCCGTGATCATCTCCGACACCGGGTGCTCGACCTGCACGCGCGTGTTCATCTCGATGAAGTAGAACTCGTTGTTCTCGTACAGGAATTCGAACGTGCCTGCGCCGAGGTAGCCCATCTTCTTGCACGCGTCCGCGCAGCGGTCGCCGATGCGCTCGATCAGGCGGCGCGGAATGCCGGGCGCCGGCGCTTCCTCGATCACCTTCTGGTGACGGCGCTGCATCGAGCAGTCGCGCTCGCCGAGCCAGATCGCGTTCTTGTGCGCGTCCGACAGCACCTGGATTTCGATGTGGCGCGGGTTCTCGAGGAACTTCTCCATGTACACCTGCGGGTTGCCGAACGCACGGCCGGCTTCCTCGCGGGTCATGTTGACCGCGTTCACGAGCGCGGCTTCGGTGTGCACGACGCGCATCCCGCGCCCGCCGCCGCCGCCCGCTGCCTTGATGATGACCGGATAGCCGATCGCGCGCGCAATCTTCACGATCTCCTTCGGATCGTCCGGCAACGCGCCTTCCGAGCCCGGCACGCACGGCACGCCGGTCTTGATCATGGTCTGCTTCGCGGTGACCTTGTCGCCCATCATCCGGATCGTTTCCGGGCGCGGGCCGATGAACGTGAAGCCCGACTGCTCGACGCGTTCGGCGAAGTCGGCGTTCTCGGACAGGAAGCCGTAGCCGGGGTGGATCGCCTCGGCATCGGTGACTTCCGCGGCGCTGATCAGCGCCGGCATGTTCAGGTAGCTCAGGTTCGACGGGGCCGGGCCGATACAGACGGCTTCGTCCGCGAGGCGCACGTACTTGGCTTCCTTGTCGGCTTCCGAGTAGACGACCACCGTCTTGACGCCGAGCTCGCGGCACGCGCGCTGGATGCGCAGCGCGATTTCACCGCGGTTGGCAATGAGGATTTTTTCAAACATAGCGAGTATTCGTCTCTTCGAGGGGCGCGCGAACGGCGCCTGGCGAGCATCGGCGGCGCGCGGCCGGACGGGCCGCGCGGCGGACTTAGCCGATCACGAAAAGCGGCTGGCCGTATTCGACGGCCTGGCCGTTCTCGACGAGGATTTCCTTGATCACGCCGGCCTTGTCCGACTCGATCTCGTTGAGCAGCTTCATCGCTTCGATGATGCAGATCGTCTGGCCTTCCTTGACCGTGTCGCCGACCTGGACGAACGGGTCCGCGCCCGGCGACGGCGCGCGATAGAACGTGCCGACCATCGGCGACGTCACGACGTGGCCTTGCGGGGCGGCCGGTGTGGCGGCGGCGCCTGCTGCCGGCGCGGCAGCACCTTCGGTCGGCAGCGCGACCGACGGAGCGGGCGCGCTGACTTGCGGGGCATACCCAGCCGTCGGCTGCACGTAGACCGGCGGCGCGTTCTTGACGATACGCACCTTGCCTTCGCCTTCCGTGACTTCCAGCTCGGAGATGCCGGATTCGGAAACGAGGTCGATCAGAGTTTTCAGCTTACGAAGATCCATCGGGAATTCCCCTTTCAATACGTGAAAGCGCCGGTGGGACCGGCGCTGAATCTAGATCGCGAAATCAGCCGCGCGACGCGCCTTGCAGCTTGTCCAGCGCGTACTCGAGCGCGTACAGATAACCTTTCCAGCCGAGCCCGCAGATCACGCCTTCGGCCTGGTCGGAAAAGTAGGAGTGATGCCTGAACGCTTCGCGGCGGTGCACGTTCGACAGGTGAACCTCGACGAACGGGATGCCGACGCCGGCGATCGCGTCCCGGATCGCGACGCTCGTGTGCGTATACGCGGCGGGATTGATCAGGATGAAATCGGTCTGTTCCTCCCGCGCGGCCTGAATGCGGTCGACGAGCGCGCCTTCATGGTTGCTCTGGAACGACGACAGTTCGGCGCCGGCTTCCTGGGCTCGCGCGGCAAGCGCCTGATCGATCTGCGCAAGCGTGACGCGGCCGTACACCTCCGGTTCCCGGGTGCCGAGAAGGTTCAGGTTGGGGCCGTGCAGCACCAGCAATCGTGTCATGGTCGCTTCTATTTCTGCGGAATTGCGCGAACTTTAGCGCTATTTAGAGAAATTTGTCTAGTTTTGCCGAACGGCCGGGCGCGCCGGACCTGCAAGAATTACCGGTGCGGCTGCAAAGTATCAGCGAATTCACGTGAAATTGCGGCGATCGACGTACAAATCGCTGCCAACGTGCGGGCCGCCGTTCAGGGCGATCACAACGCGTCGAGGGTCTTTTTCAGCTCGGCCGGTTGGATTTGTCCTAATTTTGTCTCGCGAATCTTGCCGGTTTCGTCGATGACGACCGTAAACGGCAGCGCGCCGGCGGTATTTCCGAAATTACGGGCCAGATCGGCGCCCGCATAACCGCTGACGAAAACCGGATAGTCGACCTTCACCTTCTGCAGAAAGTTCTTCACGTTCTGGTCGGAATCGACGCCGATCCCGATGAAGCGGATGCCTTTCTGCTTGTATTGGTGCGACAGCGCGACGAGCTCCGGCATCTCCTCGACGCACGGGCCGCACCACGACGCCCAGAAATTGACCACGACTTTCTGGCCCTTGAAGGAAGCGAGCGACGCCGGCTTGCCGTCGACGCCGGTCAGCGACGCGGCCCACAGCTGGTCGACCGGGCTGCCCTGCGCAGCGGGCGCGGCGACGGCGACGCCGTCATCGGCGCTGCCGCCGCGGAACCAGTGGCCGGCGGCGAGCCCGCCGGCGACGGCGGCGGCCGCGACCACCGCGAGCGGCAACATGCGTTTCATCATCATCGTTGAATCATTCCGGTTCGGAAGGGGCGTTGCTGGCTTCGACGAGCGCACGCAATGAGGCGGCGTCCGCGCGGGCGACCCGGCCGCGCGCGTCGGCCTTGACCGCGCCGCGCAGGTCGTCGCTCGCGTAGAGCGCGACGTGAATGCCGATCGCGTCCACGTCGCGCCGCGGGCGCCACAGGAAGCTGAGCGTCTCGACGTCGGCGCGACCGGCGAAATGCCGCGTCTCGGACACGTCGTACTGAACGTTCTGGTTCAGCAGGTAGATCGCGACGTCCTTCGGGTTGTCGGTGAATATCTGCAAATGGATATCCGAATGCGCGTTCGCGGTGCCGTTCAGCACCGCGCCCGTCACGTACGGATTGAACTCGGCGAGCCGGCGCATCCAGTCGAGCGCGATCTCGCGCAGGCGGCGCAGTTCGTCCGGCTGCGTGTCGCTCTGGAACAGGGCGAGGTACTCGCGCAGTTCTTCCTCGATCAGGTCGTTATCCGGCAGCCATTCCCCGGCAACGCGCGTATCGCCGAACAGCTGGCGCGCGGCCTTGCGCTTCGCGCTGGCGTAATCGAGGCCGTCCTCCGCGATCAGGCGGGCGGCGGACTGGGCGATTTCCTCGCGGGCGCGCCGCGGGTCGACAAGAGGTTTGCGAGACATGATCCGGCAATCATACTCGATCGTGCGGCGGCCGAACGCGGTGCGGCCGCGCGTCATCCGCCGTTCCGCGCGGCATCCGGATCCGTCGTTCGGGCCGCCGGGCACGGCGGGCCGTCAGTTACAATGGCGGTCTTTGTGTCGCGGCGAAAGTCGTTGGCCGGGCGGCCTGTCCGGCGTGCCGCAGACCATCTTTCCGAATCGACGGCGCCCGGCGGCGCGAAAGCATTCATCTATGCACATCCACATTCTTGGCATCTGCGGCACCTTCATGGGCGGTCTCGCCGTGCTCGCGCGCGAGGCCGGCCACACGGTGACGGGTTGCGACGCGGGCGTCTATCCGCCGATGAGCACGCAGCTCGAGGCGCAGGGCATCACGCTGATCGAGGGCTACGGCGCCGAGCAGATCGACCTGAAGCCCGACCTGTTCGTGATCGGCAACGTCGTCACGCGCGGCAACCCGCTGATGGAGGCGATCCTCGATCGCGGCCTGCCTTATGTATCCGGCCCGCAATGGCTCGGCGAACACGTGCTGGCAGGCAAGTGGGTGCTGGCGGTCGCGGGCACGCACGGCAAGACGACCACGTCGTCGATGCTCGCGTGGCTGCTGGAAGATGCCGGCCTGAACCCGGGCTTCCTGATCGGCGGCGTGCCGCTGAACTTCGGCGTGTCGGCGCGGCTGACCGATTCGAGTTTCTTCGTGATCGAGGCCGACGAGTACGACACGGCGTTCTTCGACAAGCGCTCGAAGTTCGTCCATTACCGGCCGCGCACCGCGGTGCTCAACAATCTCGAATTCGATCACGCCGACATCTTCCCGGATCTCGCCTCGATCGAAACGCAATTCCATCATCTCGTGCGCACCGTGCCGGGCGTCGGCCGGATCGTGACCAACGGCCGCTCGGACGCGCTCGAGCGCGTGCTCGCGCGCGGCTGCTGGAGCGAGGTCGAGCGCTTCGGCGTCGACGGCGGCTGGCAGGCACTGCCGGCCGAGGACGGCGTACCGGTCGACGAGCGCTTCGCGGTGTATTCGCAGGCCGAGCGTGTCGGTGAGGTCGCGTGGCAGGTGCAGGGCGACCACAACCGGATGAACGCGCTCGCGGCGATCGCCGCCGCCCGCCACGTCGGCGTGCCGCCCGCGCAGGCCGCCGAATCGCTCGCATCGTTTCGCAACGTGAAGCGGCGCATGGAAGTGCGCGGCAGCGTGGATGGGGTAACCGTCTACGACGACTTCGCGCACCATCCGACCGCGATCGAAACCACGATCGCCGGCCTTCGTGCACGCATCGGCCGCCAAAACTCCCGTATTCTCGCCGTGCTCGAGCCGCGTTCGAACACGATGAAGCTCGGCGTGATGAAGGCGCAACTGCCGGCCAGTCTCGCCGACGCCGACCTGGTGTTCGGCTACGGCGCGCCGACCGGGCGCGACGCGCTCGGCTGGAATCTCGGCGACGCGCTCGCGCCGCTCGGCGACAAGGCCCGCGCGTTCGACGATCTCCATCTGTTGGTGAAGTCGGTCGTCGAGGCCGCGCGTCCGGGCGACCACGTGCTCGTGATGAGCAACGGCGGCTTCGGCGGCGTGCACCAGAAGCTGCTCGACGCGCTCGGGAGCCGCGCGTGATCCTGTACCTGCACGGGTTCCGGTCGTCGCCGGAGTCGCAGAAGTCGCGGCTCCTCGCCGCGCGCATGGCCGAGCTCGGCCGCACGCCCGAATGGCGCTGCCCGTCGCTGTCGGTGTCGCCGCTCGAGGCGATCGCCGTCGCGGAAGCCGAGGTGGCCGGGGTGCGCGACGTGACGGTGATCGGCAGCTCGCTCGGCGGCTACTACGCGACCTGGCTCGCCGAAAAGCACGGCTGGAAGGCGGTGCTGCTGAATCCGGCGATCGTGCCGCAGCGCGACCTCGAGCAGCATCTGGGCGAACAGCCGCTGTGGCACGGCGGCGGATCGATCGTCGTCGAACGCCATCACCTGCAGGAGCTCGATGCGCTGCGCGTGCCGGCGATTTCGCGGCCCGAACGCTACTATCTGTTCGCGGCGACGGGCGACGAAGTGCTGGACTACCGCGAGATGCTCGCCCACTACCCCGGCGCGAAAACGCGCGTGATCGAAGGCAGCGACCACGGAATCAGCGAATTTGCCGACTATGTCGACGACGTTCTCGCTTTTTGCGACGACCGAACGTCATGAACCCGGCGTCATGCCGATCGAATTCCCATCATCATGCGGCGCCGCCGATGCGGCGCCCGGCAGTCTGAACGAGAGTACTGAGTGAACGTTTTCTTCGAGGAATCGGGCAGTTTCAAGGCGGGCAGCGTGCTGTCGCGCCAGGGCGACGCGTTTCAAGTCGAGTTGCCCGGCGGGCGGCGGGCGAAGGTGCGCGCGAAAGACGTGCTGATCGAATTCGAGAAGCCGGCCGCTAGCGAGCTGATGCAGGAAGCCGACACGGCCGCGCAGCAGATCGACCTGGATTTCCTGTGGGAATGCGCGCCGGCCGACGAATTCGCGTATACGGCGCTGGCCGCGGAATACTTCGGCGCGACCTACGGTCCGGTCGAGCGCGCGGCGCTGGTGCTGCGGCTGCACGGCTCGCCCGTCTACTTCCGCCGCAAGGGGCGCGGCCAGTATCAGCGCGCGCCGGAAGAGCAGCTCAAGATGGCGCTCGCGTCGCTCGAGCGCAAGCGCCAGCAGGCGCTCGTCCAGGCGCAGTACGAAGAGGAGCTGAAGGCCGGCAAGCTGCCGGAAGCGTTCGCGGGCAAGGTGCTCGGGCTGCTCACGCGGCCGGACAAGAATGCGATCGAATACAAGGCGATGGAAGCGGCGGCCGGCGCGCGCGGCGTGTCGCCGGCGCGGCTGATGCTCGACTGCGGCGGCATCGCGTCGCCGCGTGCGCTGCACGAGGCGCGCTTCCTCGCGGAATTCTTCCCGCACGGCACGGGCTTCCCGGCCGTCACGGTCGGCCCGCTGCCGGACGACCTGCCGCGCGCGGACGTCGAGGCGTTCTCGATCGACGACATCACGACGACCGAAATCGACGACGCGTTCTCGGTCGAGCACCTGTCCGACGGTCGCGTGCGGATCGGCGTGCACATCGCGGCGCCGGCGCTCGGCATCGTGCGCGGCGACGCAGTCGACGCGATCGCGCGCGCGCGCCTGTCGACCGTCTACATGCCGGGCGACAAGATCACGATGCTGCCGGACGACGTGGTCGACGTGTTCACGCTGAAGGAAGGCGACTACCGCCCGGCGCTGTCGCTGTACATCATCGTCAACCGTGAGACGCAGGAGATCGTCGCGAACGAGACGCGCGCCGAACTGGTGTTCGTGAAGAACAACCTGCGCCACAACACGCTCGACGAGCTCGTCAACGAAGAGACGCTCGCCGCCGGCACCGGCGACTATCCGCACAAGGACGACATCGCCGTGCTGTGGCCGCTCGCGCAGGCGCTGTTCGAGAAGCGCCAGGTCGCGCGCGCGGGCTACGGCCTGAAGCGCGAAGTGCAGCGCAACACAGACTACAACTTCTACGTCGAAGGCGAGCACGTGACGATCACGCCGCGCCGCCGCGGCTCGCCGCTCGACCTGATCGTGTCGGAGCTCGCGATCCTCGCGAACTCGACGTGGGGCGCGTTCCTGCACGATCACACGGTGCCCGGCATCTATCGCTCGCAGCGCGGCTTCGGCGCGCCGGGCCCGAAGCGCACGCGGATGCAGACGACGGCCGCGCCGCACGAAGGCCTCGGTGTCGCGCAATACGCGTGGAGCACGTCGCCGCTGCGCCGTTACGTCGACCTCGTGAACCAGTGGCAACTGCTGGCATGCGTGCAGCACGGCGTCACCGCGAAGCTCGCCGCGCCGTTCAAGCCGAAGGACGCCGACCTGTACGCGGTCGTGCAGGGCTTCGACGACACCTATACCGCGTACGCCGACTACCAGCGCCGGATGGAGTACTTCTGGTGCCTGCGCTGGCTCGCGCAGGAGCAGAAGAAGCAGGTCGTCGCGAGCGTCGTGAAGGGCGACCTGGTGCGCCTCGAGGAAATTCCGCTGCTGCTGCACGTGCCGGGGCTCGGCGTGCATGCGCGCGGCACGCGCGTGCTGCTCGACGTGATGTCGCTCGACGAGCTGACGATCGAGGCGTCGGTGCGGCTGCTTAACGTGCTCGACGCGCCGACCGTGACGAGCGGCGACGCGTCCGACGACGAAGACGAGAACGAAGGCGGCGACGACACGCTGGTCGATGCGCAGGACGCGTCGGCGCAAGCCGAGGCCGAAGCACTGGCCGAAGCGGACGGCGCGACGGCCGCGGGCGACGCGGCCGCGACCGCCAACGGCCAGGACAGCGAAGAGGGGCGCGCATCGTGAACGCAGCCGCGTCGACGAGCGGCGCCGACCGCTATGTGGTGTTCGGCAACCCGGTGGCGCACAGCAAGTCGCCGTTCATCCACGCGCAGTTCGCCGCGCAGACGGGCGAGGCGATCGTCTACGAGCACCGGCTCGCGCCCGTCGACGGCTTCGAGGCCGCCGTGCGTGCGTTCATCGCCGAAGGCGGACGCGGTGCGAACGTGACGGTGCCGTTCAAGCTCGACGCGCACGCGCTCGCCGACACGCTGTCGCCGCGCGCGGCGGCGGCGGGCGCGGTGAACACGCTGCGCATCGATGCCGACGGCGGCATCTACGGCGACAACACGGACGGCGTCGGCCTCGTGCGCGACATCGAATCGAATCTCGGCGTGTCGCTCGCGGGCGCGCGCATCCTGCTGCTCGGCGCGGGCGGCGCGGCGCGTGGCGTCGTGCTGCCGATGCTCGAGCGCGCGCCGCTGTCGATCACGATCGTGAACCGCACCGCGAGCAAGGCCGAGGCGCTCGTCGGCCAGTTCGCGCAGGCCGCGCACGATGCGGGCTGCGTACTGTCGGGCGGCGGCCCGGACGCCGTGCGTGCCGAGCCGTACGACGTGATCGTCAACGCGACGGCAGGCAGCCTCGATGCGGCGCTGCCGGCGTGCGACGCGGCCGCGTTCGGCGCGGGCACGCTCGCGTACGACATGATGTACGGCGCGCAGCCGACGGTGTTCATGCAGCATGCGGCGTCGCTCGGCGCGCGCACGGCCGACGGGCTCGGGATGCTGGTCGAGCAGGCGGCCGAATCGTTCTTCATCTGGCGCGGCGTGCGGCCGGACGGCGCACCGGTGCTGGCCGCGCTGCGCCAGGCGCTCGCGGCCGCCTGAGCGGAGCGCGGCACGTGGTGGCGGTAAGCGGCACGCAGCGCACGCGCACGGTCGGCGCGACGCGCTGGCTCGTCTATGCGGGTTCGGTGTTCGCGGGCGCATGGCTCGCGACGCAGCTGTTCTATCTCGTGCAGATCGCCGCGTGGTCGTTCATCAATCCCGGTTCGACCGCGTTCATGCGGACCGACGCATGGTGGCTGTCGCGCGACAACCCGCCCGCGCGGATCCAGCACCAGTGGGTGCCGTACGACCAGATCTCGCGCAACCTGAAGCGCGCGCTGATCGCGTCGGAGGATTCGACCTTCGCGACCAACAACGGCTACGACGTCGACGCGATCCTGCAGGCATGGGAGAAGAACAAGGCGCGCGGCCGGATCGTCGCGGGCGGTTCGACGATCACCCAGCAGCTCGCGCGCAACCTGTTCCTGTCGCGCGAGAAGAGCTACATCCGCAAGGGGCAGGAGCTGATCATCACGTGGATGCTCGAGACGGTGCTCGACAAGGAGCGGATCTTCGAGATCTACCTGAATTCGGTCGAATGGGGTCGCGGCGTGTACGGCGCCGAGGCCGCCGCCCGTTATTACTACAGGATTCCCGCGAGCCGGCTCGGCGCATGGCAGTCGGCGCGCCTCGCGGTGATGCTGCCGAAGCCGCGCTGGTTCGACGCGCACCGCGGCTCGGCCTACCAGGCGCAGCGCGCGGCCGTCATTGCCCGCCGCATGGGCGCGGCCGAACTTCCGCAATCGCAGTGAGCGGGGCACCCGCGCCGTCGCATTGTCCGTTCCGTCGCTGGTGCGCCATTGGTGCACTGCAGCGCATTCGTGATGCCCGCATTTCGGGCCGCATCCATTAGACGAATTCGTCTATTTCGCTTTGCTGAGCAATGCCCGCACGCGCGGAATTTTGTTTGTCGATATGGCACGAAATCCGCGTGATTTTTAGTGCTCCGGAGTAAACGCGAAAGCAATCGAAAGGCGACTGAAAAGCGACGGTTCGCGAATCGAAGCATTCCTGAAAGGTGTGCACTGCACCGGCCATCGATCGAATATTTCCAAATTTTTCAAAGCCGACCCGCTCGCGTATATTGGCCGGCGCCTCGGCTTATCGGCCGCAATCGAGGCGGGGGGCGGCTCACCCGGCTGCTCGACACAAAAAAACATTCGAGAGAAGGAAAGCAACGATGCCAGCGAGCAAAGCGAAGCTGTGGTTGGGAGTTGTGTTCTCTTCGCTGATTCTGACGGCCTGCAACGACGACGTGACCCCGTCCTCGGCAGCAGGTACCGCCAATTCAGCCGATCCCGCCGCTCAGGTGGACAGGCCGTACAACGATCCCAACAGTTATTCATCGAGCGCGAGCGCATCGCTCGACGCGTCCGCCGCGGTCGAAAAGGCCGCCGTCACCCATCACCAGATCACGCTGAACGGCAAGACGATTCGCTACACGGCCACCGCCGGTCATCTCGTCGCGCGCAATCCGCGGACGGGCGCGCCCGAAGCCTCGTTCTTCTACATCGCGTACACCGCGGACAACCAGCCCGCGGCGAAGCGGCCCGTCACGTTCCTGTACAACGGCGGCCCCGGTTCCGCATCGGTGTGGCTGCATCTCGGCTCGTTCGGTCCGAAGCGGATCCAGACGGGCGACCCGAACGCGAATACCTCGACGTTCCCGTTCGTCGACAACGCGGAAAGCCTGCTCGATACGACCGACCTCGTGTTCGTCGATGCGATCGGGACCGGCTTCTCGGAGGCGATCGCGCCGAACACGAACCAGACGTTCTGGGGTGTCGACCAGGACGGCGGCGCGTTCCGCGACTTCGTGATGCGCTACATCGCCGTGAACCAGCGCAACGATTCGCCGAAATACCTGTTCGGCGAGTCGTACGGCACGCCGCGCACCGACGTGCTCGCGAACCTGCTCGAGACGGCCGGCGTGAAGCTCGACGGCATCGTGCTGCAGTCGTCGATCCTGAACTACAACGCGAACTGCGACATGGCGAGCGACTATGTCGGCAACTCGAACAACGGGGCGAGCCCGGTGAGCTGCGCGGGCTTCGTGCCGTCCTACGGCACCGTCGGCGCGTACTACCAGCTCGACAATCCGAACCCGTCGAGCCTGCCGCAGTACGCGGACCAGATGCGCCAGTTGACGGCCGGCAGCTACACGCCCGCCGTGAACGCCTATCTCGCGAGCCACACGCCGCCTCCGCCTGCGCTCGTCACGACGATGGTGAATTCGACCGGCGTGAAGCAGTCGCTTTGGAATGCTGACTTCAACGTGGTCCCGACCTTCTTCGACAACAGCTTCCAGGTGGCGCTGATCCCGGGCACGCTGATCGGCCGCTACGACGCACGCGTGAACGTGCCGTCGTCGAGCCCGCTCGCGGCGGACGGGGACCCGTCGAGCACGTTCATCACGAAGCCGTTCACCGACACGATCGGCAGCTACCTGCCGAACGTGCTGAAGTACAGCGCGCAGTCGGCGTATTCGCTCAGCAGCAATGCGATCGAGACCTGGGACTGGACGCACGACGGCCTCGCGATGCCCGACACGATTCCCGATCTCGCGGCTGCGCTGACGCTGAATCCGTCGCTGAAGGTGCTGTCGCTGAACGGGTATCACGACATCGCGACGCCGTTCTACCAGACCGAGCTCGACCTCGCGCGGCTCGGCACGCAACCGAACCTGACGATCAAGGACTATCAGGGTGGACACATGGTCTATCTCGACGATACGTCGCGTCCGCAGGAGAAAGCCGACCTCGTGACTTTCTACAACGCGGCCGCGCACTGATGCGATGTGCGGGCCTGGCGACGCGCGCCCGCGGCGGCGCCGTTCGCCGGCCGTCGACGACCTCATTCCAGACTGGAGCCTGACATGAAGAAACGTTTCATCGTCGTTGCCGCGGCGCTCGCATGCGCCGGGGTTGCAGCATCCGCATCGGTGCCCGCGTTCGCGCAGGCGAGCGACGCCGCCACCCCGGCGCGCGCGCGCCAGGCGCAGCTCGGCGATCCATACGTGCCGCCGGCCGCGCGCAAGCCGACCGCCGGCACGCAGACGACGGGCGCCGCGCTGCACGCGCAGGTGGTGCGCAAGCTCGCGCGGCAGTTCGGCGCGGCCGACACGCAGAACACCGGCTCGATCACCGAAGCGCAGGCGCGCGCGGCCGGCCTCGGCTACGTCGCGAACCACTTCCGGCAGATCGACGCGAACGGTAGCGGCCGCGTGTCGTTCTCCGACGTGCAGCGCTACATGCAGGCGCGCAGCACGAACCAGCAGTAAGCGCGCCGCGCGCGGATAACGGGGGCGGGACCCGCAACGTGTCGGGTTCCGCCCCCGTGCGCATGGCGCGGCGGTTCCGCGCCGAATGCCGCGGCTTCCGTCGCTTTTCTCATTATCTGGACAACGCACTCAAATATTGGAGGCGAGTGCGTGCGCTCCTACAATCCGAAGCACATCGACAGCTTCGGACCCACGCATCGCGCGGCGCCCGACGCACACGGAGACACCTTCCATGACGTTCGCCGGGCGCTTTCCTCGGTGCATCGACCGCCGCGTTGCCGCGACGCCGGACTTCGTTCCGGCCTCGCGACAGCGGCTAGACCGATTCCGCTGAAGAAGCCCGTTCCATGACCAAGATGCCCGATACCCTTGCTCTCGACGCCCGGCGCGCGACGCCGGACGATGCGCCGCTGACCGACAGCATCGGCGCGACCAGCACGCCGCTCGACCTCGCCGCGCAACAGGCCGGCACGCAGACGCTGCTGCGCGGCCTCGCGATCCTCGAAGCGATCGCGAACGGCGCGCGCGACATGCGCGCGATCGGCGCCGCGCTCGGCACGACGCGCAGCACGACGCACCGTCTCGTCAGCAGCCTCGTGCAGGCGCGCTACCTGCGCCAGGTGCAGGGCGGCTACCTGCTCGGCCCGAAGCTGATCGAACTCGGCACGATCGCGCTCGAGCAGATGCCGCTCACGGCGGTTGCACGGCCGCACCTCGAGGCGCTCGCCGAAGCGACGCTCGACACGATCCACCTCGGTGTGCGCGACGGCGACGACGTGCTGTACATCGACAAGATTCCCGGCACGCGCGGCCTCGAGATGCGTTCGCGCGTCGGCCACCGGATGCCGCTCGCGTCGACCGGCATCGGCAAGGCGATGATGCTCGACCTCGATCCGGACCGGTGGCGCTCGCTGTTCGAAGCCGCGCGGCGCGCGCTGGCCGGCGTCAATTTCAAGCCGGACAACCGGCCCGAGACGAGCGCGTTCCTGCAGCGCATGGCGCATTACGCGGCCGGCGGCTACACGTTCGACCTCGAGGAAAACGAAGCATCGATCCGTTGCGTGGCCGCACCGATCCGCGACGCGTCGGGCGCGATCGTCGCCGCCGTATCGGTCGCGAGCACGATCCCGTACATGCCGCACGACCGGATGGACGAACTGATTCCGCTCGTGCAGCGCGAAGCGCGAGCCATTTCCGCGGAACTGGGCTGGAGCCCGCCGCAGGGTACCCGCAGGATCAAACGATGACCCACTCGACCCGGACCGCTCCGGACGCCAACACCGCCACCCCGTCGCTGATCGCGCTCGACTGGGGCACGACGTCGCTGCGCGCGTATCTGTTCGACGCGCACGGCGCGCTGCTCGACACGCGCAGCCGCGCGGCAGGCGTGATGCACGTGCCGGCCGGCGGCGCGCGTGCCTTCGACGTCGTGTTCGAGGAAGCGTGCGGCGACTGGCTCGACCGCGCGCCGGGCGTGCCGGTGCTGGCGGCCGGGATGGTCGGCAGCGCGCAGGGCTGGCGCGAGGCGCCGTACGTCGCGGTGCCGGCCGGCGCCGACGCGCTCGTCGCGGGGCTCGTCACGGTGACGACGGCGCGCGGCACGACTGTATCGATCGTGCCGGGCGTGATCGCGACGGGCGAATTGCCCGACGTGATGCGCGGCGAAGAAACGCAGATATTCGGCGCACTCGCGAACGATCCCATGCTTGATGCCGATCGTTCAGGGGTACTGATCGGCTTGCCGGGCACGCATGCGAAGTGGGCATGGGTGAAGGACGGGCTCATCGAGCGCTTCCAGACCTTCATGACGGGCGAGCTGTTCGCGGCGCTGCGCGATCACACGATCCTCGGCCGCACGATGCGCGCGAGCGCGTCGCCCGACCGCGCGGCGTTCGCCCGCGGCGTCGCGGTGGCCCGCGGCGCGCAGCGCGCGGGACTGCTCGCGACGATCTTCAGCACGCGCACGCTCGGCCTGACCGACCGGCTCGCGCCCGATGCGCAGGGCGACTATCTGTCCGGGCTGCTGATCGGCCATGAGCTGAACGCGCTCGACGCGATGCTCGCGGAGCGCGGTGTCGCGCTCGCGAACCAGCCGCTGCTGCTGATCGGCGACGACGGATTGTGCGCGCGCTACGTCGACGCGCTGAGCGTATTCGGCTGCACGCATGCACGCGTCGTCGCACAGGCGACCGAGCGCGGCTTGTGGTGGATCGCGTCGCGCGCCGGACTCGTGCGCGCGGACGGCGAACCCGTCTGCGCCGACCAATGAACCGATTGAAGAGGAACTGCCGATGTCGTCCGACCTTACGCTGCCCGCGCCGTACACGCCGCACGCCGCGCTGATGCGCGCGTTCGACGCGTGCCCGCTGATCGCGATCATGCGCGGCATCGCGCCCGCGGAAGCTGTCGACCACGGCCTTGCGCTGCATGAAGCCGGTTTCCGGATCGTCGAGGTGCCGCTGAACTCGCCCGATCCGTTCGGCAGCATCGCGGCGCTGCGCCGCACGCTGCCCGACGACATGATCGTCGGCGCGGGCACCGTGCTGCGCGCCGAATTCGTCGACCGCGTGCAGGATGCGGGCGGCACGCTGATCGTGATGCCGCACAGCGACGCGGCGGTGATCCGCCGCGCGCGCGAGCGCGGGCTCGCGAGCGCACCGGGCGTCGCGACGCCGACCGAGGCGTTCGCCGCGCTCGCGAACGGCGCCGACGTGCTGAAGATGTTCCCGGCCGAGCAGCTCGGCGTGCCCGTCGTGAAGGCGTGGCGCGCGGTGATCGACCGCGCGGTGCCGCTGCTTCCGGTCGGCGGGATTACGCCGGACAACATGCAGCCGTTCCTCGCGGCAGGCGCCAACGGCTTCGGCCTGGGTTCGGCGCTGTACCGGCCCGGCCAGTCGGCGGACACGACCGCGGCGAACGCACGCGCGTTCCAGGCCGGCCTGCGCGCGGCGCGCGGCGGAGCCGCATGATGGAACGCCTCGCGGGCAAGGTCGCGATGGTGACGGGCGCGGGCCGCGGGATCGGCGCCGCGATCGCGCAGGCGTTCGCGCGCGAGGGCGCGGCCGTCGCGCTCGTCGACCTCGACTTCGCGCAGGCGCAGCGCACGGCCGCGGCGATCACCGACGACATCGACGGCGCGCGCGTGCTGGCGCTGCATGCGGACGTCGCGCGGCAGGACTCGGTACGCGACGCGCTCGCGCAGACCGAAGCGGCTTTCGGCACGCTCGACGTGCTGGTGAACAACGCGGGCATCAACGTGTTCGCCGATCCGCTGACGATGACGGACGACGACTGGCGCCGCTGCTTCGCGGTCGACCTAGACGGCGTGTGGCACGGCTGCCGCGCGGCGCTGCCGGGCATGGTCGAGCGCGGCCGCGGCAGCATCGTGAACATCGCGTCGACGCATGCGTTCCGGATCATCCCGGGCTGCTTTCCGTACCCGGTCGCGAAACACGGCGTGCTGGGCCTCACGCGTGCGCTCGGCATCGAATACGCGGCGCGCAACGTGCGCGTGAACGCGATCGCGCCCGGCTACATCGAGACGCAGCTCACGCGCGACTGGTGGGATGCGCAGGCCGACCCGGCCGCGGCGCGCGCCGAGACGCTCGCGCTGCAGCCGATGAAGCGGATCGGCAAACCGGAGGAAGTCGCGATGACGGCCGTATTCCTCGCGTCCGACGAGGCGCCGTTCATCAATGCCGCGTGCATCACCGTCGACGGCGGGCGCGCGGCGCTGTACCACGACTGACGCAACGATTCGACAGACCGCACGTGCGACGGCCGCGCGCACGCTGCGTCGAAACCAACAAGCGGCTGCATTCCGTTCGATGAAGACAAGGAGACACTGGAGATGAAACGCAGAACGTTCGTAACGCTGGCCGCCGCGGCCGCGGTGGTGATGGGAAGCCCGGTGGCGCACGCGGCCGACCCGGTCAAGATCGGCTTCCTCGTGAAGCAGCCGGAAGAGCCGTGGTTCCAGGACGAATGGAAGTTCGCCGAGATCGCGGCGAAGGACAAGGGCTTCACGCTCGTGAAGATCGGCGCGCCGTCGGGGGAGAAGGTGATGAGCGCGATCGACAACCTGTCCGCGCAGAAGGCGCAGGGCTTCATCATCTGCACGCCCGACGTGAAGCTCGGGCCGGGCATCGTCGCGAAGGCGAAGTCGCACAACCTGAAGATGATGACGGTCGACGACCGCCTCGTCGACGGCGCGGGCAAGCCGATCGAGGCGGTGCCGCACATGGGGATCTCCGCGTACAACATCGGCAAGCAGGTCGGCGACGGCATCGCGGCCGAGATCAAGAAGCGCGGCTGGAACATGAAGGACGTCGGCGCGATCGACATCACCTACGAGCAACTGCCGACCGCGCACGACCGCACGAGCGGCGCGACCGATGCGCTGGTGGCCGCCGGCTTTCCGAAGGCGAACGTGATCGCGGCGCCGCAGGCGAAGACCGATACCGAGAATGCGTTCAACGCGGCGAACATCGCGCTCACCAAGAACCCGCAGTTCAAGCATTGGGTCGCCTACGGCCTGAACGACGAGGCCGTGCTCGGCGCCGTGCGCGCGGCCGAAGGGCGCGGCTTCAAGACGGACAACATGATCGGCATCGGCATCGGCGGTTCCGATTCGGCGTTGAACGAGTTCAAGAAGCCGCAGCCGACGGGCTTCTACGGCACCGTGATCATCAGCCCGAAGCGCCACGGCGAGGAAACCTCCGAGCTGATGTACACGTGGATCACGCAGGGCAAGGCGCCGGCGCCGCTCACGCTGACCACCGGCATGCTCGCGACGCGCGACAACGTGTCGAAGGTGCGCGAGGAGATGGGGCTTGCCTCGAAGTAAGCGGCACGCCGGCCGCCGCGGCGATGCGGCGGCCGGCGATCGATGGATCTGCAAGTGGGGAGACGACGTGTCAGCGGCACTGCGTTTTGACAATATCGGCAAGGTATTTCCTGGCGTGCGCGCACTCGACGGCATCTCGTTCGACGTGCACGCGGGCGAGGTGCATGGCCTGATGGGCGAGAACGGCGCGGGCAAGTCGACGCTGCTGAAGATTCTCGGCGGCGAATACCAGCCCGATGCGGGCAGCGTGCTGGTCGACGGCCAGCCCGTGCATTTCTCGAGTGCGGCCGCGTCGATCGCGGCCGGCATCGCGGTGATTCACCAGGAGCTGCAGTACGTGCCCGACCTGACGGTCGCGGAGAACCTGCTGCTCGGCCGCCTGCCGAATGCGCTCGGCTGGGTGAGGAAGGGCGAGGCGAAGCGCCACGTGCGCGAGCGGCTCGCGGCGATGGGCGTCGATCTCGATCCGGATGCGAAGCTCGGCCGGCTGTCGATCGCGCAGCGGCAGATGGTCGAGATCTGCAAGGCGCTGATGCGCAATGCGCGCGTGATCGCGCTCGACGAGCCGACGAGCTCGCTGTCGCATCGCGAGACCGAGGTGCTGTTCAAGCTCGTCGACGACCTGCGCGCGCAGGGTCGCGCGCTGATCTACATCTCGCACCGGATGGACGAGATCTACCGGCTGTGCGATGCGTGCACGATCTTTCGCGACGGGCGCAAGATCGCGTCGCACGAATCGCTCACCGACGTGCCGCGCGAGCGGCTGGTCGCCGAGATGGTCGGGCGTGAAATTTCGGATATCTACCATTACGCGCCGCGCGCGCTCGGCGACGTGCGGTTGTCGGCCGAAGGCGTCGATGGTCCGGCGCTGCGCGAACCCGCGAGCTTCTCGGTGCGCGCGGGCGAGATCATCGGGTTCTTCGGCCTCGTCGGTGCGGGACGCAGCGAACTGATGCGGCTCGTATACGGCGCCGACCGCCGGCGCGCGGGCACGCTGACGCTCGACGGCCGGCGTATCGACGTGAAGCGCACCGGCGACGCGATCCGTCACGGCATCGTGCTGTGTCCGGAAGACCGCAAGGAGGAAGGGATCATCGCGATGGCGTCGGTCGCGGAGAACATCAACATCAGCTGCCGCCGTCATTCGCTGCGCGCGGGCCTGTTCATCGACCGCAAGACCGAGAGCGAAACGGCCGACCGCTTCATCCAGCGGCTGAAGATCAAGACGCCGAACCGGCGGCAGAAGATCCGCTTCCTGTCGGGCGGCAACCAGCAGAAGGCGATCCTGTCGCGCTGGCTCGCGGAGCCCGACCTGAAGGTCGTGATCCTCGACGAGCCGACGCGCGGCATCGACGTCGGTGCGAAGCACGAGATCTACGACGTGATCTACCGGCTCGCGGAGCGCGGCTGCGCGATCGTGATGGTGTCGTCGGAGCTGCCGGAAGTGCTCGGCGTGTCCGACCGCATTGTCGTGATGCGCGAAGGGCGGATCGCGGGCGAGCTGCCGCGCGAACGGGCGAACGAGCATGCGGTGCTGAGCCTCGCGCTGCCGCAGACGAGCGTCGTCGAGGCGGCTGACGCAGTGTGAGGTCGCCGCGGGCGACGCAGGACATTCGAATCGATCACGCGCGGCGCGGGCCGCGCGATGCAGGAGCAGGAGACACAACCATGCAAGTCAGGGAAAACCTCGCCAGCGCAGCCGTGAAGCCGTCGGCCGACGCGCTGGTTCCACAGCAGAGCGACCGCCAGAAGTGGTGGCAGCACCTCACCGAATACAGCCTCATTGCGATCTTCGCGGTGATGTTCTTGACGATGTCGCTGACGGTCGATCACTTCTTCTCGATCGACAACATGCTCGGCCTCGCGCTGTCGATCTCGCAGATCGGGATGGTCGCGTGCACGATGATGTTCTGTCTGGCGTCGCGCGACTTCGACCTGTCGATCGGCTCGACCGTCGCGTTCTCGGGCGTGCTGTGCGCGATGGTGCTGAACGCGACCGACAACACGTTCGTCGCGATCGTCGCGGCGGTCGCGGCAGGCGCCGCGATCGGCTTCGTGAACGGCGCGGTGATCGCGTACCTGCGCATCAACGCGCTGATCACGACGCTCGCGACGATGGAAATCGTGCGCGGGCTCGGCTTCATCGTGTCGAAGGGGCAGGCGGTCGGCGTGTCGTCGGATACCTTCATCGCGCTCGGCGGGCTCACGCTCTTCGGCGTATCGCTGCCGATCTGGGTCACGCTGCTGTGCTTCATCGTGTTCGGCGTGCTGCTGAACCAGACCGTGTACGGCCGCAACACGCTCGCGATCGGCGGCAACCCTGAGGCGTCGCGTCTCGCGGGGATCAACGTCGAACGCACGCGCGTGTACATCTTCCTGATCCAGGGCGCGGTGACGGCGCTCGCCGGCGTGATCCTCGCGTCGCGCATCACGTCGGGCCAGCCGAACGCCGCGCAGGGCTTCGAGCTGAACGTGATCTCCGCGTGCGTGCTCGGCGGCGTGTCGCTGATGGGCGGCCGCGCGACGATCTCGGGCGTCGTGATCGGCGTGCTGATCATGGGCACCGTCGAGAACGTGATGAACCTGCTGAACATCGACGCGTTCTACCAGTACCTGGTGCGCGGCGCGATCCTGCTCGCGGCCGTGCTGCTCGACCAGCTGAAGAACCGCGGCGTACGCGACTGACCGATTCCACGGAGACGATTCGCATGACCATCGAAACTTCCGCGCCGGATCCGCGCGCCGCGAGCGACGCGCGTTATGCGCGCTACCCGAGCCTCGAGGATCGCGCGGTGCTGATCACGGGCGGCGCGACCGGCATCGGCGCGGCGTTCGTCGAGCACTTCGCGCGGCAGGGCGCGCGCGTGGCATTCGTCGATCTCGACGCACAGGCGGGCCAGGCGCTCGCGGAAAGCCTCGCGCAGGCGCCGGACGTACGTCACGCGCCGCTGTTCCTCCCGTGCGACCTCACCGACATCGACGCGCTGCGCCATGCGATCGACACGATCCGCGCACGGATCGGCGCGATCGCGGTGCTCGTGAACAACGCGGCGAACGACACGCGCCACGCGATCGGCGACGTGACGCCCGCGTCGTTCGACGCGGGCATCGCGGTGAACCTGCGCCACCAGTTCTTCGCCGCGCAGGCGGTGATCGACGACATGAAGCAGCGCGGCGGCGGCGCGATCATCAATCTCGGCTCGATCAGCTGGATGCTGAAGAACGGCGGCTATCCCGTCTACGTGATGGCGAAGGCAGCCGTGCAGGGCCTCACCCGCGGGCTCGCGCGCGATCTCGGCCCGTTCGGGATCCGCGTGAATTCGCTGGTGCCCGGCTGGGTGATGACCGACAAGCAGCGCAGGCTGTGGCTCGACGACGCGGGCCGGGCGGCGATCAAGGCCGGCCAGTGCATCGACGCCGAGCTGCTGCCGAACGATCTCGCCCGGATGGCGCTGTTTCTCGCGGCCGACGACAGCCGGATGATCACCGCGCAGGACGTGGTGGTCGACGGCGGCTGGGCCTGATTGCCGATGTCCGTGTTCGCGCGGCACCGCGCGACGATCCGTATCGCTTCATCGACGAAGCAAAGGAGTTCACCATGACCGCCACGTCCTCGCGCGCATCGTCGTCGTCCACGAGCCAGTCGCGCCGTGCGCGCCTGGCTGCCGCCGCGCAGCCGGTCAGCGCCGGCCCGCAGACCGCCACGTTCGCGCAGGGCGTCGGCGCCGCGCATGCGGCGGCCGTCACGCTGTCGAACGCGGCGCTGCGGCTCGACGTGCTGCCCCACCTCGGCGGCGGCATCGCGCGCTTCGACTGGCGCGGCGACCACGGTGCGCTGGTGCCGGTGTTCCGACGCTGCGAACACCCGGAGACGGCGACGGACCCGAACGCACTCGCGTGCTATCCGCTGCTGCCGTATTCGAACCGGATCGGCAACGGCCGCTTCGAATGCGACGGGCGCAGCGTCGCGGTGCCGCGCAACCGCCGCGACGAGCCGCTGCCGATCCACGGCGACGGCTGGCTCGCGCCGTGGCAGGTGGACGACGCGACCGACACCACGCTGCAGCTGTCGCTCGATCGCGCGAGCGGCGCGCCGTACGCGTTTCGTGCGATCCAGTCGTTCGCGCTCGACGACACGACGCTGTCGATCGCGCTGACGATCGAGAACGCTGGGCGCGCACGGCTGCCGTTCGGGCTCGGCTTGCACCCGTTCCTGGTGCGCGACGACGCGACCGAGCTGGCCGCGGCCGCGGGCGGCCTGTGGCTGTCAGGCGCGGATTTCCTGCCGGTGCGGCACGTGTGCGTGCCGCCGGCCTGGCAGTTCGGCGTCGCGTATCCGTTGCCGGCGACGCTCGTCAATCACGCGTTCACCGGCTGGGGCGGCCACGCGACGGTGAGCTGGCCGCGCCGCGGGCTGTTGCTGACGATCGCGGCCGACGCCGATGCGTACGTGCTCTATACGCCGCCCGGCGAGCCGTTCTTCTGCTTCGAGCCGGTCGATCATCCGATCAATGCGGTGAACCTGCCGGGCGGCGCGGCCGCGCACGGGATGACGCTGCTCGCGCCGGGCGAGCGGCTCACGCGGCGTTTCGCGTTCACCGTCGAGCGGGCCGATGCACGGGTCGACGCCGCCGTGCGCGAAGGCCGCCGGCGACGCGGGTAAAATACGCGGTCTATCAACGGTTTGCCGCGAGTATCCGCCATGTCTTCCCCGCTTACTTTCATCGAATCGCTGCGCGCCGCGTGGCAGCGCACGAATTCGCTGCTGTGCGTCGGCCTCGATCCCGAGCCGTCGCGTTTTCCCGTGCAGTTCGACGGCCAGCCCGACGCGATCTTCGAGTTCTGCCGGCAGATCGTCGACGCGACCGCGCAGTACGCGAGCGCGTTCAAGCCGCAGATCGCGTACTTCGCCGCGCATCGCGCGGAAGATCAGCTCGAGCGGCTGATCGCGCACATCCACCTCCAGCATCCGGGCCTGCCCGTGATCCTCGACGCGAAGCGCGGCGACATCGGCAGCACCGCCGAGCAGTACGCGCGCGAAGCGTTCGAGCGCTATCGCGCGGACGCGGTCACCGTGAACCCGTACATGGGCTACGACTCGGTCGAGCCGTACTTCGAGCATGAAGGCAAGGGCGTGATCGTGCTGTGCCGCACGTCGAACCCGGGCGGGTCGGACCTGCAGTTCCTCGAAACGGGTGGCCGGCCGCTGTACCAGGTCGTGGCCGACCTCGCGGCGAACAAGTGGAATGCGAAGAACGGCCAGCTCGGCCTCGTGGTCGGCGCGACCTTCCCGAAGGAGATCGAGATCGTGCGCGGGATCGTCGGCGACATGCCGCTCCTGATCCCCGGCATCGGCGCGCAGGGCGGCGACGTGCAGGCGACCGTCAACGCGGGCCGCACCGCCGACGGCAGCGGGATGATGATCAACTCGTCGCGCGCGATCCTGTACGCGAGCAAGGGCGAGGATTTCGCCGAAGCCGCCGCGCTCGCCGCGCAGAAGACGCGCGATACGATCAACGCGCATCGCTGAAATATCGCTGAGCCACAGGCCGCCCGCCCGGGCGGCCTTTCAATGGCGAACCCGCATCTGCGGGCCGCGCGCCTGCCTCGCGTGTTTGCCGTCCTGGCGCACGCGAACAACTTCCCGTCGCTTGCGCACCGCATGCCCGCGCCACAATCGCGCGATGCTGCCGCTTGTCATCGATCCGTCACCAGAATGTCATAAAAGGAGCGGCGCCATGCCCAAGCTGTCCCGACGTCTTCTGAGCGCGCTTGCCGCGTCGTTGTGCATGTCGTTCGCCCACGCGGCGGACCTGTCGCACTGGCCGGCGGACAGCGCGAAGGCGCTGAACGCGATGATCGCCGCGCACGCGAACCGCGGCGACTACGCGGTGTTCGACGCCGACAACACGACCTATCGCTACGATCTCGAGGAGTCGCTGCTGCCGTATCTCGAGAACCGCGGCGTGCTGACGCGCGACTCGCTCGATCCGTCGCTGAAGCTGATCCCGTTCAAGGATTCGGCCGACTACAAGGAGTCGCTGACGAGCTACTACTACCGGCTCTGCGAGATCGACGACCTGGTCTGCTACCCGTGGATCGCGCAGGCGTTCGCGGGGCTGTCGCTGGCCGACCTGAAGCGCCATGTCGACGCGATGCTCGCCGACGGCAAGCCGGTGCCGATCCGCTACTGGCAGGGCGACAAGGTCGTCGACGGCACCGCGAACCCGCCGCGCTTCTTCCGCGGCATGCAGGAGCTGTACAACGCGCTGCGCGAGAACGGGATCGAGGTGTACGTGATGACCGCCGCGCACGAGGAGCTCGCGCGGCTCGTGCTGTCCGATCCGAAATACGGCTACAACGTGAAGCCGCAGAACGTGATCGGCGTGACGACGCTGCTGCGCGACCCGGCGACGGGCGCGCTGACCACGTCGCGGCTGCAGATCAAGGCCGGCAAGTACGACGAGGCCGCGAACCGCAATCTCGTGATCACGCCGTTCCTGATGAATCCGATGACGTGGTACGAAGGCAAGCTCGGCTCGATCGCCGGCTGGATCGACCAGTGGAAGAAGCCGGTGCTCGTCGCGGGCGACACGCCGAAATCCGACGGCTACATGCTGCTGAACGCGACCGACGTCGCGCGCGGCGGCGTGCGCGTGTGGGTGAACAAGAAGGACAAGCAGATGGCGCAGATCCGCGCATGGTCGGACGAATCGGCCGCGCAGCAGAAGGCGCTCGGCCAGCCGGTCACGGCGGACAAGAACTGGATCGTCGTGAAGCCCGACGCGATCCAGTAAGCGGCGAGGGGCGGCGGCCGCCCCTGCCGTCGCGCGGGGGAATCAGCCTTCGCGCTCGTCGAGCAGCTTCAGCAGCCCGCGCAGCGCGTGCGCGGCCGCCTGCGTGCGGATCTGCTCGCGGTCGCCCTTGAACACGAGCGTTTCGACGTCGGTATGCAGCCGGTTGCTCCATGCGAACGACACGGTGCCGACCGGCTTCTTCTCGCTGCCGCCCGCCGGGCCGGCGATGCCGGTGACCGACAGCGCGACCTGCGCGCGGCTGTTGCGCAGCGCGCCCTCGGCCATCGCGCGCGCGACCGGCTCGCTGACGGCGCCGTGTTTCTCGATGAGGTCGGGCGGCACGCCGATCATCTCGATCTTGGCCTGGTTCGAGTAGGTGACGAAGCCGCGCTCGAACCACTGGCTGCTGCCGGAGATGTCGGTGATCGCGGCGGCGATCATGCCGCCCGTGCAGGATTCGGCGGTGGCGAGCGACAGGTGCTCGTCACGCAGCTTGTTGCCTGCGCGGATCGCAAGCTGATGGACGACGGAATCGGTTGGCATGCGCGTCGGGAAACGGGAGTCGGGAAATCGGTCAGCCGACGACGGAGCGCCAGAAGGCGATCACGAGCAGCGTCATGAACGCGGCGATCAGGTCGTCGACCATGATGCCGAGCCCGCCTTTCACGCGACGGTCGAAATAGCGGATCGGCGGCGGCTTGAGCATGTCGAAGCAGCGGAACACGACGAACGCCCACAACTGGCCGATGAAGGTCGCGGGCGTGACGAACAGCATCACGAGCCAGATCGCGACGATCTCGTCCCAGACGACGGCGCCCGGATCGCTCGTGCCCATCCTGCGTGCGGTGAAACCGGTGACCCACGTGCCCGCCGCGAAACCGACCGCGATCAGCGCCCACCATTCGGGCACCGTCAGGTAGCGGTTGAGCACGACGAACGCGAGCCAGCCGAACAGCGTGCCGAACGTGCCGGGCATGAACGGCGCGAGCCCGCTGCCGAAGCCGAGCGACACGATGTGCGCCGGGTGCGACAGCATGAAGCGCACGGTGGCGCGCCGCGGCGCGTTGCGGGCGGCGCCTGGCGCGGCCGCGGATTGCGCGGTCGTCGGGTCAGTCTGCATGGAAGTGGTCGAAACCGTGCAACGTGAGAGTCAGGGGCGCGCCGGCGGCGTCGCGCCACGCGATCGCGGGCTGCTCCGACGGCGAGGACAACGCATGTATTGTACCGACTCGCGTGACCGGAACCCCGGCGCTCGCGCCCGCTGCCTCGACCGCGGCGCGGGCCGCGGCCGGCGCGGTGAAGCACAGCTCGTAGTCGTCGCCGCCGGCCAGCGTGCAGCTTCGCTGCACGTCGGGCGGCAGCGTCGCGAGCGCGGCCGAGCGCGGCACCGCGTCGGCGTCGATCTCGGCGCGCACGTTCGAGCGGGTCAGGATGTGCCGCAGGTCGCCGGCGAGGCCGTCCGAGATGTCGAGCGCCGCATGCGCGACGCCCGCGAGCGCGAGCCCGAGCGCAATGCGCGGCTCCGGGCGCTCGAGTGCGTGCCGGAACGCGGCGGCTTCGGCCGCGCCGGCGCTCCATTCGCCGCGCGCGAGCCCGAGCCCCGCGCGCGCGTCGCCGAGCGTGCCGGACACCCAGACGTCGTCGCCGTCGCGCGCGGCGTCGCGCCGCAGCGCCGCATCCGGCGCGACTTCGCCGAACACGGTCACGCACAGGTTCAGCGGCCCGCTCGTCGTGTCGCCGCCGATCAGCTCGCAGCCGAACCGCTCGGCGAGCGCGAACAGGCCGTTGCTGAACGCCTCGAGCCACGCCGCGTCGGCGCGCGGCAGCGCGCACGCGAGCGTGAACGCGCGCGGCTCGGCGCCCATCGCCGCGAGATCCGACAGGTTGACCGCGAGCGTCTTGTGGCCGAGCGCGTCGGGCGCGACATCGGGGAAGAAATGGCGGCCCTCGACCAGCATGTCCGTCGAAATGGCCAGCAATTTTCCGGATCGCGGCGCGATCAGCGCGCAATCGTCACCGATGCCGAGCGTCGACGCACGCGCCCCCCGGGCCGCGCGGCGCGCGAAGAAGCGATCGATCAGCGAAAACTCGGACAGGGCGGCTGGCACGGCGGAGGAACCCGGAAGCGGTGAAAGGAATGGCATTGTACGCAGCGAGCGGTGCCGTTCCTGCACCGTTCAGTACATTTATGTCGCGGCTGTCGCACCCGAATCGCAGGTCTGACGGCCTTCGATTGGCGCTACAATGCCGTCGAACAGTCATTCTAATCCGCCCGCCACGAGACACATGTCGACCCAAGCCTCCTCCAAAGCCAAGCTCCGCGAAGCCGCTCTCGACTATCACGAATTCCCGACTCCGGGGAAGATCGCGATCGCACCGACCAAGCAGATGATCAACCAGCGCGACCTCGCGCTCGCGTATTCGCCGGGTGTCGCGTATGCGTGCGAGGAGATCGTCGAGAACCCGCTGAACGCCGCGCGCTTCACCGCGCGCAGCAACCTGGTCGGCGTCGTCACGAATGGCACGGCGGTGCTGGGGCTCGGCAACATCGGCCCGCTCGCGTCGAAGCCGGTGATGGAAGGCAAGGCGGTACTGTTCAAGAAGTTTGCCGGCATCGACGTGTTCGACATCGAGCTGAACGAGTCGGACCCGCACAAGCTGGTCGACGTGATCGCCGCGCTGGAGCCGACCTTCGGCGGGATCAACCTGGAAGACATCAAGGCGCCCGACTGCTTCATCGTCGAGCGCGAAGCGCGCAAGCGGATGAAGATCCCGGTGTTCCACGACGACCAGCACGGCACCGCGATCGTCGTGGCCGCGGCCGTCACGAACGGCCTGAAGGTCGTCGGCAAGGACATCAAGAAGGTGAAGCTCGTCGCGTCGGGCGCGGGCGCGGCCGCGCTGGCGTGCCTGGACCTGCTGGTCGACATCGGCCTGCCGCTCGAGAACATCACGGTGACCGACCTGGCCGGCGTGGTCTACAAGGGCCGCACCGAGCTGATGGATCCGGACAAGGAGCGTTTCGCCCGGGAAACCGAAGCCCGTACGCTGGCCGAGGTGATCGACGGTGCGGACATCTTCCTCGGCCTGTCGGCCGCCGGCGTGCTGAAGCAGGAGATGGTGAAGGGCATGGCCGAGCGCCCGCTGATCCTCGCGCTCGCGAACCCGACGCCGGAAATCCTGCCGGAACTGGCGCTCGAAGTGCGCCCCGACGCGATTCTCGCGACCGGCCGCACCGACTACCCGAACCAGGTCAACAACGTCCTGTGCTTCCCGTTCATCTTCCGCGGCGCGCTCGACGTCGGCGCGACGACGATCACGCGTGAAATGGAAATCGCGGTCGTCAACGCGATCGCCGAACTCGCGCAGCACGAGCAGAGCGACATCGTCGCGACCGCCTACGGCATCCAGGACCTGTCGTTCGGGCCCGAATACCTGATTCCGAAGCCGTTCGATCCGCGCCTGATCGTCAAGATCGCGCCGGCCGTCGCGCAGGCCGCGATGGACGGCGGCGTCGCGACGCGCCCGATCGAGGACATGGAAGCCTACAAGCAGCACCTGCAGCAATTCGTGTATCACAGCGGCACGACGATGAAGCCGATCTTCCAGCTCGCGCGCAGCGCGCCGGCGGAGAAGAAGCGGGTCGTGTTCGCGGAAGGCGAGGAAGAGCGCGTGCTGCGCGCCGTCCAGATCATCGTCGACGAGAAACTCGCGAAGCCGATCCTGATCGGCCGTCCGTCGGTGATCGAGCACCGTATCCAGCGTTACGGTCTGCGCCTCACGCCGGGCACCGACTTCACGGTCGTGAACACCGAGCACGACGAGCGCTACCGCGATTTCTGGCAGACGTACCACAAGATGATGGCGCGCAAGGGCATCAGCGAGCAGCTGGCCCGTGTCGAGATGCGCCGCCGCACGACGCTGATCGGCTCGATGCTGGTGAAGAAGGGCGAGGCGGACGGGATGATCTGCGGCACGATCAGCACCACGCACCGCCACCTGCACTTCATCGACCAGGTGATCGGCAAGCGCCCGGGCTGCAGCGTGTACGCGGCGATGAACGGCCTCGTGCTGCCGGGTCGCCAGATCTTCCTGGTCGACACGCACGTGAACGTGGATCCGACCCCGGAGCAACTCGCCGAGATCACGATCATGGCTGCCGAGGAAGTGCGCCGCTTCGGCATCGAACCGAAGGTCGCGCTGCTGTCGCACTCGAACTTCGGCACGAGCAACGCGCCTTCGGCGCAGAAGATGCGCGATACGCTCGCGATCCTGCAGGAACGTGCGCCGGAATTGAAGGTCGACGGCGAAATGCACGGCGACGTCGCGCTCGACGCGGCGCTGCGCAAGGAAATCCTGCCGGAATCGACGCTGGAAGGCGACGCGAACCTGCTGATCCTGCCGAACATCGATGCCGCGAACATCGCGTACAACCTGCTGAAGACGGCGGCCGGCAACAACATCGCGATCGGGCCGATCCTGCTGGGCGCGGCCCAGCCGGTGCACGTGCTGACCGAATCGGCGACCGTTCGCCGCATCGTCAACATGGCGGCGCTGCTGGTCGCCGACGTGAACGCCGCACGCTGAGCGGAATGAACGCGCGGCGCCGGTCGAACCGCTGCCGCGCGGCGGGCAAAATTGTAAACAAAAGCAAAAAGAGGCGTGCCCGCAATGGGCACGCCGCGGGCAGGGCGCAAACGCGCTTCCCATAAGCAACAGCGGCATCTCTCCCCCTAGGCTAGCGAGCGTGGCAAGGAGGCAGGTCTTGCCATGCGAGAGATGCCGCGGATATTTTATCTCATGTAAGATAAATGTAGTCTTTTTTCGGTAAAAAATGCGCGATTCCGGGCGGAGCCAGCCTTTCGGTTCCCAAACGAACATTGATTCGCGCGGACAATAGCGCTACGCTAACGCCTTTGGTTGGTCGTCAACTACTTGATTTAACAGCGGGAACCCTGGTTCATGGCACGCAAGTGGCTCCGCAACGGCGCGCTCGCGTCCGTCTTCGCGATGTTCGCGATGGGTATCGTCGGTACACCGACGGGCAGTCTGGTTTCCGCCGCTTACGCACGGCAGGCCGTTTCGGCCGACCTGGCCGTCGGCGGGGTCGATACGATCCCGACCGCCCGCCTGCCGCGCGAGGCCGTGACCACGCTTGGCCTGATCGGCGCCGGTGGCCCCTATCCGTACGAGAAGGACGGCGTCGTCTTCGGCAACCGCGAGCGGATCCTGCCGAAGGCGAAGCGCGGCTACTACCACGAGTACACGGTGCCGACGCCGCGCGCGCGCAATCGCGGCGCGCGCCGGATCGTCTGTGGCGGGCCATTGCGCCGGATCGACAACTGTTATTACACGGACGACCACTACAACAGTTTTAAACGTATTGTTGAATGACTTCGGGATGAACGGCATGAGCGACTCCATCTACGCGCACGATACGGCGGCGGCGGAACTGTTCGCGGCCGGCGACGGCAACCTGTTTCAGCGCGTGATCCAACTTCACGCGGCGGCACAGGCAGGCGTCGCGGCGGAGCAACAGGAAGCCGAGCCCGGGCTTTCATCGAACGAGGAGCCTATGAGCCTTTTCACGACCGTGCGACCCAATCTCGTGCAGTCGATCCGCGCGTTCCGCGTGCAGGATCTCGCCGACGAAGCCGGCCGGCTCGGCCAGCATTTCCTGTACGCGTATTGCGGTGCCGCGCAGTCGAAGCAGGAAGTGATGGAGACGATCGCGACGTCGTTCCTGTTTCCGAAGCATTTCGGCAAGAACTACGACGCGCTGTACGACTGCCTGACCGACCTCGTCGCGAAGGCCGGCGCGCAGCCAGGTTTCGTGATCGTTCTCGAAGGGTTGCCGATCGCGCAGAAATTCGACAAGGAAGGGCGCGAGACGCTGCTCGACGTGTTCCGCGAAGCCGCCGAGTTCTGGGCCGAGCGCAAGGTCGCGTTCCGCGTGTTCTATTCGTTCGCGTAAAGCGCGGATCCACTGGCCGCCCGAGCGCGGCCGATTCGGCAAAAAGCCCGCATCGCGCGGGCTTTTTTGCGTCTGCGTTCCGGCCGATGGGCGCCGGGAAGTCACGCGCGGCGTCGGTCCGAACGTGCGTCAGGCATCGGGCCGGCGTCGGTCGTTTCGGGCGCATGCCACGCCGGCCGCGCCCCGACGCATCACCATCCACCCCAGCGCGCGGCCAGCGCCGCCAGCACGGCCGCGCCGGCCGTCTCGGTGCGCAGCACGCGCGGGCCGAGCGACAACGCGGTGAACCCGTGCGCGCGGGCCGCGTGTTCCTCGTCGGGCGACAGCCCGCCTTCGGGCCCGATCAGCAGCGTGACGGCCGCCGCGGGCGGCGCGTCGGGCAGCGACGCAAACGGGATGCTCGCGCGCGGCGACAGCAGCAACCGCAGCTCGCCGTCGGCCGGCGCGGCCGGCAGCGTATCGAGCCACGCGCCGAAGCCGCGTACCGGCGCGACGTCGGGCACGCGGTTGCGCCCGCATTGCTCGCACGACGCGCGCACGACGCCGCGCCAGTGCGCGACGCGCTTGTCCGCGCGCTCGCCGGACAGTTTCACGACGCCGCGCGCCGTCGACAGCGGCACGACCGCCGCGACGCCAAGCTCGACGGCCTTCTCGATCACCCAGTCCATCTTGTCGCCGCCGGCGATGCCTTGCGCCAGCGTCACGCGATAGGGCGGCTCGGCCTCGGCCGGATCGAACGCTTCGAGCTGCGCGAGCGCGCCGCGCTTGTCGATCTCGACGAGCCGCGCGCGGTACTGGCCGCCGCTGCCGTCGAACAGCGCGAGCGCGTCGCCGGGCTGCAGCCGCAGCACTTGCGCGTGCCGCGCGACGTCGGCCGGCAACGCGAGCGTCGTATCGGCGCGCAGCGCCGCTTCGACGAAGAAACGCGGCACGGCCGCGGTGGTGGTGGCTTCACTCATGCGTATCGCGGCTCCGTTCATGCGGCCAGGCGGCGCGCGAGCGCCCAGCGGTAGCCGTCGAGATCCTCGATTTGGGCGAAGCGGTCGCCCCAGAACTGATCTTGCGGCGAGGTCAGCGATTGCGCGCCCGCGTCGAGCGCGCGCTGCCAGGTTGCGTCGACGTCGTCGACATACAGGTAGAAAGACTGCGGAGCGGTTGCGTGCGCACTCTTCGGCGTGAGCGCGATCGAGCCGAAGGCGCCTTCGGGCGCGAACATCACGATCAGTTGCCCGCGGTAGGTCATCTCGACGTGCATGATCGCGCCGTCCTCGTCGAGGACGTCGCGCAATTCGAAGCCGAAAGCGGCCTTGAAGAACTCGATGGTCGCGTGCGCATTGCGCACGGCCAGGTAAGGCGTCAACCAAGGCACGTTGGCCGGACGTGGATCGGTCATGAAATCTCCTGTCGAACGGGGTGGCGCTTGAGCGGTGACTCCGGTCCCATGCTTTGCAGTCCAACGAATATTGGCGCGCGGGTGCCCGGGGCGGCACCGCGCCGTGCAGAGGATACGCAGGCGGGCCGCCTGCGTCGCGCCGGGCCCGCGCGTGGCGGGTCGGGCCCGGCAGAAAGCGCGGCCCGCCCGCGAAGCGATGCTCCGCCCGGAAGCTCAGCGGCGAACGCCCAGTGTATCGCGCAGCGCGCGCGGCAGGGCAAAGAGGGCCGCATGGAGTCGCGCGTCGTAGTAGCGCAAGCCCTGCACTCGGCGTGCGGCGAGCCGTTCGTCGATGTCGTGTGCGAACAGCGCGGCCGCGTCGAGCGTGTCGCTCGCGATCGCCATCAGCCACTGGGATCCGTACAGCGGTACGTGCGCGGACAGCGGATCAACGACCGCGAAGCTCGCGCGCAGATCGTCGAGCAGCGCGGCGATGCGCGCCGTGTGGAACACCGGCGAGCCGAGATGCATCGAGATCGCGCCGCACGGCGTGAGGATCCGCTTGAGCCGCGCGTAGAACTCGCGCGTATAGAGGCCGGCCGCCGGCGAGTCGGGCGGCGTGAGGTCGAACACGACGAGATCGAAATGCTCGACGGTCGATGCGACGAAATGCGCGGCGTCGCCGATCACGATCGCGACGCGCGGGTCGTCGAGCGCGCCCTGGTGCACGTCGTCGAGATAGCGGCGCGCCATGCCGACCACCTCGTCGTCGAGCTCCGCGACGACGATCCGCTCGATGCACGCGTGCTTGAGCAACTGGCGCGCGGCGCCGCCGTCGCCCCCGCCGAGCACGAGCGCCTTCCTCGGGCACGGGTGCGCAAGCGCGGCCGGGTGCGTCATGCACTCGTGGTACACGTATTCGTCGCCGACCGACGTCATCGGCCGGCCGTCCAGCGTGAACAGGCGGCCGAGCTGCGGGGTTTCCCAGACCTCGATGTGCTGGTGCGGCGACGCGACGTGCGCGAGCCGGCGTGCGTTCGGGAAGCCGTACGCGACGTCGGGCGTGGGATGGAAGAGAAGGGTCGTGTTCACGGGCGGGCCGCTCGGGCAGACAGTTCCGACGTCTGAATTATAGGAGGCGGGCGGTTTGGCGGAAAACCGTGCCGGAACACTACGCGCCGACAAGGGAAATGTCAGCCCATCTGTTAAAATGACGAGCTTTGCAGCCCCGTCCGTAGGCTCCGTCCGCTTCGCGTCCGTCAGGCGCCGCACTGCGCGCCGGGAACGATTGACGCTCGAGCTTCCGGATGCCGCCGTGCCCCCGTTTCCTCGACTCGTTCTCCGGACTCGACATGACGACTTCGTCTCCCGCCTCCACCACCCTGATGGCCAATGCGATCCGTGCGCTCGCGATGGACGCCGTCCAGCAAGCGAACTCCGGCCACCCCGGCATGCCGATGGGCATGGCCGAAATCGGCGTCGCGCTCTGGTCGCGGCACCTGAAGCACAACCCGACGAACCCGCACTGGGCGGACCGCGACCGCTTCGTGCTGTCGAACGGCCATGGCTCGATGCTGCTGTACTCGCTGCTGCACCTGACCGGCTACGACCTGCCGATGGAAGAGCTGAAGAACTTCCGCCAGCTGCACTCGAAGACGCCGGGCCACCCGGAATACGGCATCACGCCGGGCGTCGAGACGACCACCGGCCCGCTCGGCCAGGGTCTCGCGAACGCGGTCGGCATGGCGCTCGGCGAAGCGCTGATGGCCGACGAGTTCAACCGTGACGGCGCGAAGATCGTCGATCACCACACGTACGTGTTCCTCGGCGACGGCTGCCTGATGGAAGGCATCTCGCACGAAGCCTGCTCGCTCGCGGGCACGCTGAAGCTGAACAAGCTGATCGCGCTGTACGACGACAACGGCATCTCGATCGACGGCGACGTCGTGAACTGGTTCCACGACGACACGCCGAAGCGCTTCGAAGCGTACGGCTGGAACGTGATCCCGAACGTGAACGGCCATGACGTCGACGCGGTCGACGCGGCGATCGCGAAGGCGAAGCTGTCGGACAAGCCGACGCTGATCTGCTGCAAGACGGTGATCGGCAAGGGCGCCGCGACCAAGGCGGGCGGCCACGACGTGCACGGCGCGGCGCTCGGCGCGGAAGAAATCGCGAAGACGCGCGCGGCGCTCGGCTGGACCTGGGAGCCGTTCGTGATTCCGCAGGAAGTCTATGCGGCATGGGACGCGAAGGAAGCCGGCAAGCGCGCCGAGACCGAATGGGACGCGACGTTCGCCGCCTATCGCGCGAAGTTCCCGGCAGAAGCCGCCGAATTCGAGCGCCGGATGGCCAACAAGCTGCCGGCCGACTGGGCCGAGAAGGCGGCGGCGATCATCGCCGGTGCGAACGAGCGCGCCGAGACGGTCGCGACCCGCAAGGCGTCGCAGCAGGCGATCGAAGGGCTCGCTGCCGCACTGCCGGAGCTGCTCGGCGGCTCGGCCGACCTGACCGGCTCGAACCTGACCAACTGGAAGGCATCGAAGGCGGTCCGCGCGAATCCGGAAGGCGCGGGCGTGCTGCTCGGCAACCACATCAACTACGGCGTGCGCGAATTCGGCATGAGCGCCGCGATCAACGGCCTCGCGCTGCACGGCGGCCACAAGCCGTTCGGCGGCACGTTCCTGACGTTCTCCGACTACAGCCGCAACGCGCTGCGCGTCGCGTCGCTGATGAAGGTCCCGTCGATCTTCGTGTTCACGCACGACTCGATCGGCCTCGGCGAAGACGGCCCGACGCACCAGTCGATCGAGCACGTGTCGAGCCTGCGCCTGATCCCGAACCATGACGTCTGGCGTCCGGCCGACACGGTCGAGACGGCCGTCGCCTGGACCCACGCGGTCGCCGCCGACCGTCCGTCGAGCCTGATCTTCAGCCGCCAGAACCTCGCGTTCAACCCGCGCACCGACGCGCAGATCGCCAACATCGAGAAGGGCGGTTACGTGCTGAAGGACTGGGACGAAGAGATCGTCGCGCGCAAGATCATCCTGATCGCGACGGGCTCGGAAGTCGAACTCGCGATGAAGGCCGTCGAGCCGCTCGCGCAGCAGGGCATCGCGGCCCGCGTCGTGTCGATGCCGTCGACCAACGTGTTCGACCGCCAGGACGCCGAATACCGCGAACGCGTGCTGCCGCACGGCGTGCGCCGCGTCGCGATCGAAGCGGGCGTGACCGCGTTCTGGCACAAGTACGTCGGCCTCGAAGGCGGCGTCGTCGGGATCGACACGTTCGGCGAATCGGCGCCGGCCGGCGTGCTGTTCAAGTACTTCGGCTTCACCGTCGAGCACGTCGTCGAGACCGCCAAGGCCGTGCTGGCCTAAAAGCATTCGCGACGCGCGCCACCCCTCGCGCGCGTCGCACCGTGAAGCTGCACGAAACGAATTTTTTCAGCCATCAGGAGATAGACCATGACGATTCGCGTCGCAATCAACGGCTACGGCCGTATCGGCCGCAACACGCTGCGCGCGTTCTATGAAAACGGCAAGAAGCACGATCTCGAGATCGTCGCGATCAACGACCTGGGCGATGCGAAGACCAACGCGCACCTGACCCAGTACGACACCGCGCACGGCAAGTTCCCGGGCGAAGTGTCGGTCGACGGCGACTACCTCGTCGTGAACGGCGACAAGATCCGCGTGCTGGCGAACCGCAACCCGGCCGAACTGCCGTGGGGCGAGCTGGGCGTCGACGTCGTGATGGAATGCACGGGCTTCTTCACGACGAAGGAAAAGGCGAGCGCGCACCTGAAGGGCGGCGCGAAGAAGGTCATCATCTCGGCGCCGGGCGGCAAGGACGTCGACGCGACGATCGTCTACGGCGTGAACCACAACGTGCTGAAGGCCGAGCACACCGTCATCTCGAACGCATCGTGCACGACGAACTGCCTCGCGCCGCTCGTCAAGCCGCTGAACGACAAGATCGGCCTCGAAACCGGCCTGATGACGACGATCCACGCGTACACGAACGACCAGGTGCTGACGGACGTCTACCACGAAGACCTGCGTCGCGCGCGTTCGGCCACCCACAGCCAGATCCCGACCAAGACGGGCGCTGCGTCGGCCGTCGGCCTCGTGCTGCCGGAACTGAACGGCAAGCTCGACGGCTACGCGATCCGCGTCCCGACGATCAACGTGTCGATCGTCGACCTGTCGTTCATCGCGAAGCGCGACACGACGGTCGAGGAAGTCAACGCGATCATGAAGGAAGCATCGGAAGGCGCGCTGAAGGGCATCCTCGGCTACAACGACGCACCGCTGGTGTCGATCGACTTCAACCACAACCCGGCTTCGTCGACGTTCGACGCAACGCTGACCAAGGTGTCGGGCCGCCTCGTCAAGGTGTCGAGCTGGTACGACAACGAGTGGGGTTTCTCGAACCGCATGCTGGATACGGCAGTCGCATTCGCGAACGCGAAGTAAATCCCGCACGTCGCGCGGCCGCCGCACGGCGGCCTGCGTGGCGAACGAGCCCGGCCCGGAATTTTCCCGGCCGGGTTTTTTATTGCGCGGCGTTCGCCGTCACCTGCTCGAGCGCGTCGACGAACGCGCGCTTCAGCGGGCTGTCGAGGTCGGTCCACGCGAGGCCGATGCCGCTGCGGTGGCCGGCCAGGTCGAGCGGCCGCGCGAGCACGTTCGGCGGCAGTGCGCTCGCGGCTTCCGCCGGGATCAGCCCAATCCCCATGCCGGCCGCGACGAGCGCGAGCATCGTCGTGAATTCCCCGAACTCCTGCGCGATCTCGAGCGTCGTGCCCGCGCGGCTCAGTGCCAGCAGCATGTCGTCGTGAAAGCCGGGCGCGTAGCGGCGCGCGAGCACGAACGCGGGCTGGCCGCGCAACGCGGACGGTGAAATCGTGTCGTGCGCGGCGAGCGGGTGGTCGAGCGGCAGCGCGACCACGAAGCCTTCCTCGAGCACCACGCGCGTGTCGATGCCCGCATACGCGGCCGGCAGCCGGATCATCCCGAAATCGATGCGCCGGTCGCGCAGCGCGGCGATCTGGTCGGGCGTCGGCAAATCCTTCAGTTCGAGCGCGATCAGCGGATAACGCTCGCGCATCGTGCGCAGCACGGCCGGCAGCAGCGCCGGCAGCACCGACGACACGAACGCGATGCGCAGCGTGCCGATCTCGCCGCGGCTCGACAGCCGCGCCATCTGCTCCGCGCGCGCGGCCTGCTGCAGCGTCGCCCGCGCTTCGGGCAGGAACACTCGCCCCGTATCGCTGAGCTCGACCTTGTGACGGTCGCGCTCGAACAGGCGTGCGCCGAGCTCCTCCTCGAGCGCCTTGATCTGCATGCTCAGCGCGGACTGCACGATGAACAGGCGCTGCGCGGCGCGCCCGAAATGCAGTTCTTCCGCGAGCGTGACGAAGGCGCGCAATTGCTTGAGTTCCATGGTGGGCGGGCGGCGGCAAACGGTGAAGAGAACGGTGATCGGATTTCATGATAGCCGGATCAAAAAAGACCATTGGCGCGACACCCGGCCGAGCGTCGAAGATACCCTCGACGCGAGACCGGCCGCGACCGGCGGTCGGCTCGATGGCACGAGGAGAGATGGATGAACAACGCGCTTGACCGGTTCCGCCTGGATGGCCGCCGCGCACTGATCACGGGTTCCGGACGCGGGATCGGCCTGACGCTCGCCCGCGGGCTCGCGGAGGCCGGTGCGGCGATCGTGATCAACGATCGCAATGAGGAGAAGGCCGCGACGCTCGCGCGCCATTTCCGCGAGGAAGGCTTCGCGGCCGACTACGCGGTGTTCGACGTCGCCGAGCACGCGCAGGTGCGCGCGGCGGTCGACGATTTCGAGGCGCGCGTCGGCGCGATCGACATCCTCGTGAACAACGCGGGCATCCAGCGCCGCGCGCCGCTCGACGCGTTCGACCCGGACGACTGGCACGCGCTGATGCGCGTGAACCTCGACGGCGTGTTCAACGTCGCGCAGGCGGTGGCGCGCCACATGATCGCGCGCGGCCGCGGCAAGATCATCAACATCTGCTCGGTGCAGAGCGAGCTCGCCCGGCCGACGATCGCGCCGTATGCTGCGACCAAGGGCGCGGTGCGGATGCTGACGAAAGGCATGTGCGCCGACTGGGCGCGCCACGGCATCCAGGCGAACGGCCTCGCGCCCGGCTATTTCGAGACCGAGCTGAATCGCGCGCTGGTCGACGACGCGGCGTTCTCCGACTGGCTGTGCAAGCGCACGCCGGCCGGCCGCTGGGGGCAGGTCGACGAGCTGTGCGGCGCGGCGATCTTCCTCGCGTCGGCCGCATCGGATTTCGTGAACGGTCAGACGCTGTTCGTCGACGGCGGGCTGACCAGCGCCGTCTAGAAAAGGAGGAACATCATGCGTATGCGTTGCATGTGTCTCGTGATCCACGGGCCGAACGACCTGCGGCTCGAGGAGCAGGACGCGGGCGAGATCGGCCCGGGCTAGGTGCGCGTCGAGGTCGCGATGGGCGGCATCTGCGGCTCCGATCTCCATTACTTCCGGCACGGCGGCTTCGGCGCGATCCGGCTGCAGCAGCCGATGGTGCTCGGCCATGAAGTCGCCGGCACGGTGGCGGCGGTCGCGCCGGACGTGACGTCGGTGAAGGTCGGCGATCGCGTCGCGGTGAATCCGAGCCGCCCGTGCGGCGCATGCCGCTACTGCCTCGAAGGGCTGCCGAACCAGTGTCTCGACATGCGCTTCTACGGCAGCGCGATGCGCATGCCGCACGTGCAGGGCGCGTTTCGCAACGTGCTCGTCTGCGATGCCGCGCAGTGCGTGAAGGTGGCGGACCATGTGCCGCTGTCGCTCGCGGCGCTCGCCGAGCCGTTCGCGGTCGGGCTGCATGCGGTGTCGCGCGCGGGCCCGTTGATCGGGCGGCGCGTGCTCGTGTCGGGGTGCGGGCCGATCGGCGTGCTGGCGGTCGCGGCGGCGCGGGTGCACGGCGCGGCGGAGATCGTCGCGACCGACGTGGTCGATGCGCCGCTCGAGATCGCCCGCGCGCTCGGCGCCGACCATACGATCAACGCGGCGGCCGACACCGGCTGGGTCGCGCGCTACGGTGCCGACAAGGGCACGTTCGACGTGATGATCGAGTGTTCGGGCAATGCGCGCGCGCTGCGCGACGGCCTCGACGTGATGCGGCCGCGCGGCGTCGTCGTGCAGCTCGGGCTCGGCGGCGACGTCAGCCTGCCGCAGAACGTCGTGGTCGCGAAGGAGCTGTCGATCTGCGGCTCGTTCCGCTTCCATGCGGAATTCGCGCTCGCGGTGCAATTGATCAATGCCGAGCGCGTCGACCTGCGCCCGGCCGTGACGGGCGTGTTCCCGATGCGCGACGCGAACCGCGCGTTCGAGCTGGCCGGCGACCGGCAGCGCGCGATGAAGGTGCTGATCGATTTCGCGGACGCGGCGGCTTGATCGTCCGCTGATGGCGCGCGACGGCGTGCAAGGCAAAGAAGGCACGCCCGCGATTGGTGGGGCGTGCCTTTTTCATCGGCTGGAGCGAAACCGGATCATTGCGTGACTTGCCGCGCGCCGATGCGCTGCGACGCGAGCCACAGGGCGATCAGCACGCCCGCGAGCGCCGCGCCCGCGATGCACACGCCGCGCCAGCCGTCGATGCCGTACGCGACGCTCGCCGCGAACGATCCGAATGCGCCGCCGATGAAGTAGCTCGTCAGGTAGATGGTCGTCACTCGGCTGCGCGCGTGGCCCGCGAGTGCATAGAGCACGCTCTGGTTCGAGATGTGCATGCCCTGCACGCCGACGTCGAGCAGCAGGATCCCCGCAATCAGCGCGACGAGCGAATGCGCGCCGGCCGCGATCAGCGCGAACGACGCGAGCACGGCCGCCGCGAACAGGCCGGTCGCCGCGTTGCCGTGGCCGCGATCGACGAGCCGGCCGGCCGACGTCGCCGCGAGCGCGCCCACCGCGCCGACGATCCCGAACAGGCCGATCTGCCCTTCGGAATAGCTGTACGGCGGCTGGCTCAACAGGAACGTGAGGCCGGTCCACAGCAGGTTGAAGCACGCGAACACGAGCGCGCCGTAGGCCGAGCGCAGCGCGATCAGCGGCTGCGCGCGCAGCAGCGCGACGAGCGAGCGCATCAGCGCCGCGTAGTCGAGCCGCGCGTGGCGTCGATCCTTCGGCAGCTTCACCGCGAGCACGCCGGTCAGCGCGAGGATCATCGCCGCGGCGATGCCGTACACCGCGCGCCAGCCGAACCCGTCGGCGATCGCGCCGGCCGCGACGCGCGCGAGCAGGATGCCGAGCAGCAGCCCGCTCATCACGGTGCCGACCGCGCGGCCGCGCGTGCGCGCGTCGGCGAGCGACGCGGCGAACGGCACGAGCAGCTGCGTCGAGCAGGTGACGAAGCCGAGCGCGATGTTCGCGACGACGAACATCGTGAAGTTCGTGCTGAACGCGACGGCGGCCAGCGCGATCACGTTGAGCACGAGCAGCCGCACGATCAGCGTGTGGCGGTTGACCGCGTCGCCGAGCGGGACGATCAGCAGCAGGCTCGCCGCATAGCCGAGCTGCGTCAGCGTGACGAGATAGCCGAGTTCGGCGGGCGGGCGGCCGAAGCTGTGCGCGATCGCGGCGAGCAGCGGCTGCGCGTAGTAGATGTTGCCGATGACGATGCCGCACGCGCAGGCGAACAGCAGCGTCATCGCGCGGGTCAGGGGAGGATGGTTGTCTTGATGCAGTTCCATGGTCGCGAAAGAAGCAGCGGTGCCGGCCGGCGGCGCGGGCCGTCGGCAACGCGGGGTTGCGGGAAATCGGGCCCGGCGTCAGCGGATCGGCGATGCGCGCCGGGCGGCGCGTGGCCGGCGCCCGGTCGAGGCGGCGGCGCAACGTCGTGCGGCGGGCGGGAGAGGGCGGGCCCGGGCGGGCCGCTCCGGTGCGGCGGCCAGGCGGCGTGCGCGGGAGCGGATGTGCGTATGATGCGGGAACCGAACCATAGCGTCCAAGACTGGATCCTTATGGTATCCATTGGTTCTACCAATACCCGGGCCGCCATGCTACTCCGCCACATCCGCTATTTCCTGGCCGTCGCCGAGCAGCGCAGCTTCACGCGCGCGGCCGATGCGCTGCACGTGTCGCAGCCGACGCTGTCGCAGCAGGTCCGCCAGCTCGAGGACATGCTCGGCGTGCAGTTGTTCGACCGCTCGGGCCGCACGGTGCGGCTCACCGAATTCGGCGAGGTCTATGCGCGCCACGCGCGCGCGGCGCTGCACGAGCTCGACACCGGGCAGCGAGCGCTGCACGACGTTGCCGATCTCGGCAGCGGCTCGCTGCGGCTCGCGATGATGCCGACCTTCGCGGCCTACCTGAGCGGCTCGCTGATCGATGCGTTCCATGCGGATTTCCCGAACGTCGCGCTGACGATCGACGCGATGTCGCAGGAGCGCATCGAGGCGCAGCTTGCCGACGACCGGCTCGATGCGGGCTTCGCGTTCATGCCGCCGCGCGCGCCCGACATCGACGCGCTGCCGCTGTGGGACGAGCCGCTTGCCCTGGTGACGGGCCGCGCGCACCGCCTCGCCCGCCACCGCCGCGCGCTGAGCCCGGCCGAACTCGCCGGCGAGCCGCTGGTGCTGCTGAGCCGCGCGTTCGCGACGCGCGCGAGCATCGACCGGTATTTCATCGAGCAGGGTGTGCAGCCGAGGATCGCGATCGAGACGAATACGGTCAGCGCGGTGCTCGAACTCGTGCGCCGCGGGCGGCTCGCGACGGTGCTGCCCGACGCGATCGCGCGCGAGAGCGGCGACTTGTGCGCGCTGGAACTCGATCCGCCGCTGCCGTCGCGCACGGCCGCGCTGCTCACGCGCAAGGGCGCATACCGCAGCGTCGCGGCGCGCGCGTTCATCGAGCGCGCGCTCGCGTATCGCGATCCTTCGGGGGGATGACCGGTACGACCGGCGAACCGCTGTCGCGCCGGCCGCGACCGTAGGCCGGCGGCTGCGTCAGGTGCCCGGCGTCGGGAAGAAGATGCCCGCGCGCTGCGCGGCGTTCGCGATGTGCGTCTCGATCGCGGTGCCGGCCGCGGCCGCATCGCGGGCGATCAGCGCGTCGACGATCGCGCGGTGCTCGTGCCACGTCGACAGCAGCAGCTCGCGCCGGTAGAACGGCATGCGCTGGCTTTCCTTCATGATGTCGGCGCTGCTGCGCAGCACCGACTCGATCGCCGCGTTGCCCGCGAGATGGATGATCCGCATGTGGAAGTCGAAGTCGAGCTGCGACGCTTCGTCGAGCGCGCTGTCGGTCAGCGCGACGTGCAGGTCGGCGAGGTTGTCCTCGAACCACGCGATGTCGTCGTCGGTGACGACGTGCGCGGCCATCCGCGCGGCGAACCCTTCGAGCGCATAGCGCATCTGGTACGTATCGGGCGGCGACGACTGCTCGGCGAATTGCCACGGATGCGCGGCCGACGCCTGCGCGCTTTCGACATACACGCCCTTGCCGGCGCGGATGCGCAGCATCCCGAGCGCCTCGAGCGTCGACAACGCCTCGCGCAGCGACGCGCGGCTGATCTCCAGCTCCTCGGAGAGCTGGCGCTGGGCCGGCAGCAGGCTGCCGACCGGATACACGCCTGCCTCGATCCGGTCGCGGATCGTCGCGATGGCGGCGTCGGTCACGGTGTGCGGAACGTTTTTCATGATGTGAACGATGGCCGGTCTGACCGGCATTGTAATCCGCACGCGCGCGGTGCACGACCGGCCTACGGGAAAGCCACGATCCGCCCCCGTACGGTGCGGGGCACAGGGGCGGGAAATCCCTATTTTGTCCGTCCTTGACTCGACTATATCGGCTTCCTACTATCCACCATAACATCACTGGTCTTACCAGTATGAACAGACGAAACTGCAACCGTTGGATCGGGAGAGCGCCGTGTCGAAATTCCTCAATTCGCTGTTTGGCCGGGTAGTCGTCGCATTGATCCTCGGGGTCGCGCTCGGCGCGTTCTTCCCGCATTTCGCCGAGTCGCTACGGCCGCTCGGCGACGGCTTCCTGAAGCTCATCAAGATGGTCATCGGCCCGATCGTGTTCTGCGTCGTGGTCAGCGGGATGGCCAATGCGGGCGACCTGAAGAAGGTCGGCCGGGTCGGCCTGAAGGCGGTCGTCTACTTCGAGATCATGACGACGCTCGCGCTCGGCATCGGGCTCGTCCTCGCGTGGCTCACGCGCCCCGGCGTCGGCATGAACATCGACCTGCGCTCGCTCGACGCGGCCTCGCTCTCGACGTACGCGAAGAACGCCGAAAGCCTGAAGGACACGGCCGGCTACCTGATGAAGATCATCCCCGAGACCGCGATCGACGCGTTCGCGAAGGGCGACATCCTGCAGATCCTCGTGTTCGCGGTGCTGTTCGGCTCGGCGCTGTCGCTGCTGGGCGACAAGGCGCAGCGCGTCAATTCGCTGATCGAGGAACTGTCGCACGTGTTCTTCCGCATCATCGGCTTCATCATCAAGCTCGCGCCGCTCGGCGTGCTCGGCGCGATCGCGTTCACGACTGGCAAGTACGGCGTCGCGTCGCTCAAGCAGCTCGGCTACCTCGTCGCGGTGTTCTACCTGAGCTGCTTCGTGTTCGTCACGGTCGTGCTCGGCGCGGTGATGCGTCTCGCGGGCTTCTCGGTGTTCAAGCTGATCCGCTACCTGCGCGAGGAACTGTCGATCGTGCTCGGCACGGCGTCGTCGGACGCGGTGCTGCCGCAGGTGATGAGCAAGCTCGAATACATGGGCATCAAGGATTCGACGGTCGGCCTCGTGATCCCGACCGGCTATTCGTTCAACCTCGACGGCTTCTCGATCTACCTGACGCTCGCGGTGCTGTTCATCGCGCAGGCCACCAACACGCCGCTGTCCACGCACGACCTGATCGTCGTGCTGCTCGTGTCGCTCGTCACGTCGAAGGGCGCGCACGGGATTCCCGGTTCGGCGATCGTGATCCTCGCGGCGACGCTGTCGGCGATTCCCGCGATTCCGGTGCTCGGCCTCGTGCTGATCCTGCCGGTCGACTGGTTCGTCGGCATTGCCCGCGCGCTGACCAACCTGATCGGCAACTGCGTCGCGACGGTGGTCGTCGCCGTGTGGGAGAACGACATCGACCGGGCCCGTGCGAAGCGCGTGCTGAACCGCGAACTGCGCTACGTGGCCGACGAAGCCGGCAGCGCCGCGCCGGTCGCCGGCGACCAGGCCCACGCGCTCTGAGCGCACCCGCGCGCGAGGCGGCCTCCCGGGCTGCTTCGCGCGAACGAATGTCCCGCGGCCGGCGCGTCGATGCGCCGGTCCTTGCCAAAATAATGGAGACGACATGGCAGCCCCCATCCTCGATCCGAACGCGCCGGCCTTCACGCGGCGCTACATGAACCTCGCCGACCCGCGCCTGGGCGCGCAGGCGCTCTTCGCCAGCGACGAATTCTTCGCGCCGAAGGAGCGCATGCTGAATCCCGAGCCGGCCGTCTTCATTCCCGGCAAGTACGACGACCACGGCAAGTGGATGGACGGTTGGGAAACGCGCCGCAAGCGCACCACCGGCCACGACTTCTGCGTGGTCCGGCTCGCGCGGCCGGGCGTGATCTACGGCGTCGATCTCGATACGAGTCACTTCACCGGCAACTTTCCGCCGGCCGCGTCGATCGAGGCCTGTGCGGTGGACGGCGACACGCCGCCGGACGACACCGAATGGCGCACGATCGTCCCCGCGACGACGCTGCAGGGCAATTCGCATCACTACGTGAGCGTCGACGATGCGCAGCCGGTCACGCACCTGCGCGTGAACCTGTATCCGGACGGCGGGCTCGCGCGGCTGCGCGTGTACGGCCAGCCGCAGCGCGACTGGCGCCACGTGCCGGCGGGCGAACTCGTCGATCTCGCGGCGATCGAGAACGGCGGCTACCTGGTGGCCGCGAACAACCAGCACTTCGGTCCGGCCTCGCAGATGCTGATGCCGGGGCGCGGCGCGAACATGGGCGACGGCTGGGAAACGCGGCGCCGCCGCGAGCCCGGCAACGACTGGGCGATCGTCGCGCTGGCGCGGCCGGGCATCATCCGGCGCGTCGAGGTCGATACGGCGTTCTTCAAGGGCAACTTCCCCGACCGCTGTTCGCTGCAGGCCACCCACGTCGCCGGCGGCACCGACGATTCGCTCGTCACGCAGGCGATGTTCTGGGCCGAACTGCTCGGCGAGCAGAAGCTGCAGATGGACCACGTGCATACGTTCGACCAGCTCGCAACGCTCGGCCCCGTCACGCACGTGCGCTTCAACATCTTCCCGGATGGCGGCGTGTCGCGCCTGCGTCTGTGGGGCGAGCCGGCTTGAAGGAGGGCATCGGCATGAGCGGACCACATATCCTGCGCGTCGAGCGCCTGACCCGCGAGGCCTTCGCGCCGTTCGGCGACGTGATCGCGCTCGAAGGGGCGCGGCACTTCCCGATCAACGGCGGCACGACCGAGCGCTTCCACGATCTCGCGACGATCGACGTCTGCGCGGACGGCGGCCGGCCGCTCGTCAGCGTGTTTCGTGCGCAGCCGCGCGCGCTGCCGGTGGCGATCACGCTGATGGAGCGCCATCCGCACGGCAGCCAGGCGTTCATCCCGCTGGCGGCCGTGTCGCGCTATGCGATCGTCGTCGCGCCGGCCGGCGAGTTCCGGCCCGACGCGATGCGCGCGTTCCTCGCCGAAGGCTGGCAGGGCGTGAACTACGCGAAGGGCGTCTGGCACCATCCGCTGCTCGCGCTCGACGCGGTCAGCGACTTCGTGATCGTCGACCGTGGCGGCCCGCAGCCGAACTGCGACGAGATTCCGCTCGACGACGCGTGGGCGCTCGAGTTCGAGCCCGCGTGCGCGAGCACGGCCTGACGCGCGAAGGTAGGGTCAGGGGTTGAGCGGATTCGAGTGGATCGAGCGCCGCGCGCCGGCGACACGCGGCGCCTCGTCCCGCACGATCGACCGAAAACGTTCCCGACCCGGCCCGCACGCGACGTGCGGGCCGTTTTTCCATCCCGAAAACAACACGGCCCGGGCGGCGAGCTGCCGGCCGGGCCGTCGCGCGTGCGCGCAGGGTGCGGATCAGTGCTTGCGGTGCGGGCAGTTCTCGGTCGTGCAGGAGCCGTACATCGCGAGCGAGTGTTCCTGGAGCCGGAAGCCGCGTTCCTTTGCGATCGCTTGCTGGCGGCCTTCGATCTCGGCATCGAAGAATTCCTCGACGCGGCCGCAATCGAGGCAGACGAGGTGATCGTGGTGCGAACCTTCGTTGAGCTCGAACACGGCCTTGCCGGATTCGAAGTTGCTGCGCGTGAGCAGGCCGGCCTGCTCGAACTGCGTCAGCACGCGGTAAACGGTGGCGAGCCCGATGTCGAGCTGCTCGTTGAGCAGGTTGCGGTAGACATCTTCGGCCGTCAGGTGACGCACCGGGCTTTGCTGGAAGATCTCGAGAATCTTGAGGCGCGGTAGGGTGGCCTTTAGCCCGATATTCTTGAGATCCGTCGGATTGGTCATGGCTAGGCATCCCTAGAGTACAATGCAGGGCTTCAATGTTACCGGCTTTTCGCCGTTCCAGAAACACGCGCGACCCGCGACGCGGGCCAGCTCGGTGACGGAAATGTTCCCGGAATCCCTTTCGCACTATCAGAGGAGTCGCATGCGGAGTGCCATCATCGCTGCCGCCGCCGTTGCCGCGCTGGCTGGTTGTTCGTCGTACGACAGCGTGACGCAGCGCATCGCGCAGAGCATCACGCCCTATCGGATCACTGTCGTGCAGGGCAACTTCGTGTCGCAGGAGAAGGCCGCGCAGCTGCAGGCCGGAATGACGCGCGAGCAGGTGCGCGCGTTGCTCGGCACGCCGCTGCTGTCGGACATGTTCCATGCCGACCGCTGGGATTACCTCTTTTACTTCAAGCGCGGCTCGACGTCCGTCGTCCAGCAGCGCGACCTCGTGCTGACGTTCTCGGGCGATCGCCTCGCGAGCTGGACGGGCGCCGACAACCTGCCGTCCGAACTCGACCTGCTGGCCGATATCGACGGCGACCGCGGCGGCAAGAAGGCGAAGGCCGCGGCCGCGGCGAAGAAGGCGTCCGAAGCCGCCGCTGCCGCGGCTGCGGCGAGCGCCGCGCAGGCGACCGCTGCCGCGAGCCCGTCCGTCGAGCCGGTTTCCGGCGCGGCGGTCGACCAGGATGCGAACGCCCAGGCGGCGCGCGCGGCGAACCGCGCGACCAACCAGGTGTCCGGGCAGGGCACGACCGCCCGCCGCTTCACGCCGTCCGCGCAGGCCTCGGGCGGCGCGCCGGTGCCGGGCGGCCAGCCGCCGGGCGCCGCGCCGGCGATCCAGCCGCAGTTCCAGTTCCATCGCCCGCCGCAGCCGAACGCGTCGAACGAGGCGTCGCCGCCGGTCGGCCCGCAAGGCTCGGACAACCTGCAGAACCAGCCGCTCACCGCGCCGGCCCAGTAAGCGGCCGGCGTGCGGAAACAGGGCGGCATGCGCCGCCCGCCTTTAGACCTGTCGTGTAGAAAGCCATGAAGATTGCGATTGCCGGTGCATCGGGCCGTATGGGCCGGATGCTGATCGAAGCCGTTCTCAACGATTCCGACGCGCAGCTCGTCGGCGCGCTCGACCGCGCCGATTCGCCGTTCCTCGGCCAGGACGCGGGCGCGTTCCTCGGCAAGGAAACCGGGATCAAGCTGACCGACGACCTCGACGCCGTGTTCGCGCAGGCCGACTATCTGATCGACTTCACGCGGCCGGAAGGCACGATCGCGCACGTCGCGGCCGCGCTGCGCCACGACGTGAAGCTCGTGATCGGCACGACCGGCTTCACCGCCGAGCAGAAGGCCGAGCTGCAGGCCGCGGCAGGCAAGATCGGCATCGTGTTCGCGGCGAACATGAGCGTCGGCGTGAACGTCACGCTGAAGCTGCTCGAATTCGCGGCGAAGCATTTCTCGCACGGCTACGACATCGAGATCATCGAGGCGCACCACCGTCACAAGGTCGACGCGCCGTCGGGCACCGCGCTGATGATGGGCGAGGCCGTGGCCGGCGCGCTCGGGCGCTCGCTCGACGACTGCGCGGTGTACGGCCGACAGGGCGTGACGGGCGAACGCGACCCGTCGACGATCGGCTTCGCGGCCGTGCGCGGCGGCGACATCGTCGGCGATCACACCGTGCTGTTCGCCGGGATCGGCGAACGGATCGAGATCACGCACAAGTCGTCGAGCCGCGTGTCCTACGCGCAGGGCGCGCTGCGTGCGGTCCGCTTCCTGTCGGCGCGCGGCGCCGGCCTGTTCGACATGCAGGACGTGCTCGGCCTGCGCTGACCCTCACGGGGAAACTCCGATGGCGATTCCCACCGGCGTTGTCCACTACCTCGAAAGCGGCGATGCGATCACGCACGCCGTCGCCTACGTGCTGCTGGCGATGTCCGTCGCCAGCTGGTGCTTCCTCCTCATGAAAGCCTGGCTGCTGGTCCGTGCGAAGCGGCAGGGGCCGCGCGCGCTCGCCGCGTTCTGGCGCGCGCCGTCGCTCGATGCGGGCATCGCCGCGCTCGCCGGCACCGATCGCGAGCGCGTGTTCGTGCCGCTCGCCGAAGCCGCGCGCGATGCGGCCGACGAACACGATCCGGCCGCGCTGGCCGCGCGTGTCGAGCGCAGCGAACGCGTGCTGCGCGCGCTGCGTCACGCGATGCTGCGCTCGCAGCGGCGCCTCGAGTTCGGCCAGGTGCTGCTCGCGTCGATCGGCAGCACCGCGCCGTTCGTCGGGCTGCTCGGCACCGTATGGGGCATCTACCACGCGCTCGGCAGCATCGCCGCGAGCGGGCAGGCGCAGATCGAGAACGTCGCGGGGCCGGTCGGCGAGGCGCTGATCATGACCGCGTTCGGGCTCGTCGTCGCGATCCCCGCGGTGCTTGCCTACAACATCCTCGGGCGGCTCGTGCGGCAGCTCGCCGAGGAACTCGACGGCTTCGCGCGCGACCTGCACGTATTCGTGTGCGCGCAGGGCGCCTGACGCGCGGCCGGGAGGAGCGACCATGGCATTCGGCGGGCTGGAGCACCACAAGACGTCCGCGCCGATGGCGGAGATCAACATGACGCCGCTGATCGACGTGATGCTCGTGCTGCTCGTCATCTTCATCATCACCGCGCCGCTGATGACGCACGCGATCCGGCTCGACCTGCCGAAGGTCGCGGCCGGCGTCGCGCGCGACACGCCGCAGTCGGTCACGCTGTCGATCGACGACGCTGGCAAGCTCTACTGGGACGACGCGCCCGTCGCACTCGACGCGCTGCCGGCGCGCTTCCGGGCCGCCGCCGCGGGCGCCGCGCCGCCCGAGCTGCGGCTGCGCGCCTCGCGCGCGACCCGCTACGACGTGATCGCGCAGGTGATGGGCGCCGCGCAGGCCGCCGGGCTCACGCGGATCGGCTTCGTCACCGACGTGCCGCCGGCGGGCGCCGCCGCGCCGGCCGCCGCGGGCGCGACCCGCTGACCGGCTGACCGGCTGACGCACCGGGCGCTCGCGCCATCCGTGTCGTCCCGCAGGCAAGAATGCGGGCCGGCCGGCGAGACCGGCCGTACCGCCCGCCACGAACGGTATAATCGTCGTTTTCGCCCGGTTGGCAGGGTTTCGCCGGGTAACCTGGAGACCCTCCGGGTTATCCGGCGAATATCCGGATCATGAGGCAGGCACGAGAACCGTGAGCCTTCCCCCGCCGCCGGGCTGCCCGATTTCGTCCACTTCCGCGTGCCCGCCTCGTGGCGCGCCGCTTAAAGCCTAGTCCGAACCACACCATGCACGAGAGATACGTACCCGCCGACGTCGAAGCCGCCGCTCAGGGCGACTGGCGCGCAGCCGATGCCTACAAGACGAAGGAAGATTCGCAGAAGCCGAAGTTCTACTGCGTGTCGATGCTGCCGTACCCGTCCGGCAAGCTGCACATGGGTCACGTGCGCAACTACACGATCAACGACGTGATGTACCGCTATCTGCGGATGAACGGCTACAACACGCTGATGCCGATGGGCTGGGACGCGTTCGGGATGCCGGCCGAGAACGCCGCGATGGCGAACGGCGTGCCGCCCGCGAAGTGGACCTACGACAACATCGACTACATGAAGGGCCAGATGCAGTCGATGGGCCTCGCGATCGACTGGTCGCGCGAGATCGCGACGTGCAAGCCCGACTACTACAAGTGGAACCAGTGGCTGTTCCTGAAGATGCTCGAGAAGGGCATCGCGTACAAGAAGACGGGCACCGTGAACTGGGATCCGGTCGACCAGACCGTGCTCGCGAACGAGCAGGTGATCGACGGCCGCGGCTGGCGTTCGGGCGCGCTCGTCGAGAAGCGCGAGATCCCGATGTACTACCTGCGGATCACGCAGTACGCGGATGAGCTGCTGAACGACCTCGACGGCCTCGGCTGGCCCGAGCGCGTGAAGATCATGCAGCAGAACTGGATCGGCAAGAGCTTCGGCGTGAACTTCGGCTTCCCGTACGAACTCGACGGCGAGCAGAAGCTGCTGCGCGTGTTCACGACGCGTGCCGACACGATCATGGGCGTCACGTTCTGCGCGATCGCGGCCGAGCACCCGCTCGCGACGCGCCTCGCGCAGGGCAAGCCGGAACTGCAGGCGTTCATCGACGAATGCAAGCGCGGCGGCGTCGCCGAGGCCGATGTCGCGACGATGGAGAAGAAGGGCGTCGCGACGGGCTTCTCGGTCAAGCACCCGCTGACGGGCGAGCCGGTCGAGGTGTGGATCGGCAACTACGTGCTGATGAGCTATGGCGAAGGCGCGGTGATGGGCGTGCCGGCGCACGACGAGCGCGATTTCGCATTCGCGAAGAAATACGACCTGCCGATCAAGCAGGTGATCGCGGCCGAAGGCCAGACGTACTCGCTCGACGCATGGCAGGAGTGGTACGGCGACAAGGAAGTCGCGACCTGCATCAACAGCGGCAAGTACGACGGCCTCGCGTACGGCGCGGCGGTCGACGCGATCGCGGCCGACCTGAAGGCCGGCGGCTTCGGCGACAAGCAGGTCACGTGGCGCCTGCGCGACTGGGGCGTGTCGCGCCAGCGCTACTGGGGCACGCCGATCCCGATCATCCACTGCCCGTCGTGCGGCGACGTGCCGGTGCCGGAGCAGGATCTGCCGGTCGTGCTGCCGGAAGACCTCGTGCCGGACGGCTCGGGCAACCCGCTCGCGAAGTCGGAAGCGTTCCTGAACTGTTCGTGCCCGAAGTGCGGCGCGGCCGCGAAGCGTGAAACCGACACGATGGACACCTTCGTCGATTCGTCGTGGTACTTCTCGCGCTACACGGCGCCGGACGCCGAGACGATGGTCGACGCGCGCACCGATTACTGGATGCCGATGGATCAATACATCGGCGGCATCGAGCACGCGATCCTGCACTTGCTGTATTCGCGCTTCTGGACCAAGGTGATGCGCGACCTCGGCCTCGTGAAGTTCGGCGAGCCGGCGAAGAACCTGCTGACGCAGGGCATGGTGCTGAACGAGACGTTCTACCGCGAAGACGCATCGGGCAAGAAGACCTGGTACAACCCGGCCGACGTGACCGTCGCGTTCGACGAGAAGGGCCGCCCGGTCGGCGCGACGCTGAACGCCGACGGCCAGCCGGTCGTGCTCGGCGGCATCGAGAAGATGTCGAAGTCGAAGAACAACGGCGTCGATCCTCAGGTGCTGATCGACCAGTACGGCGCCGATACCGCGCGTCTGTTCACGATGTTCGCCGCACCGCCCGAGCAGCAGCTCGAATGGTCGGGCGCGGGCGTCGAAGGCGCGAGCCGCTTCCTGCGCCGCGTGTGGAGCTTCGGCGCGACGAACCGCGAAGCGCTCGCCGCGCGCGCGGGCTTCGACGCGGCCGCGCTCGGCGATGCCGACAAGGCGCTGCGCCGCGAGATCTACAGCGTGCTGAAGCAGGCCGATTTCGACTACCAGCGCCTGCAGTACAACACGGTCGTGTCGGCCGCGATGAAGATGCTGAACGCGATCGACGGCGCGAAGGGCGCGACGCCTGGCGTGCTGCGCGAGACGTACGGCGTGCTGCTGCGCGTGCTGTACCCGGTCGTGCCGCACGTCACGTTCGAACTGTGGAAGGCGCTCGGCTACGCGGACGAATTCGGCCCGCTGCTCGACGCCCCGTGGCCGAAGGTCGACGAGGCCGCGCTCGAGCAGGCCGAGATCGAACTCGTGCTGCAGGTGAACGGCAAGGTGCGCGGCGCGCTGAAGGTCGCGAAGGACGCGAGCCGCGAGGCGATCGAAGCGGCGGCGGTGGCCGACGAAGCATTCGCGAAGTTCGGCGACGGCAAGCCGGCGAAGAAGATCGTCGTCGTGCCGGGCCGCCTCGTGAACATCGTCGTCTGACGGCCGTTGGCCGCCGGGCGCACACAGAAGGAGCGAAGGTGATCCGCAGATCGTTTTTGATGCTCGCCGTCGGCAGCGCGCTCGCGCTGTCGGCATGCGGTTTCCAGTTGCGCGGCCAGCAGGACTACGCGTTCAAGCGCCTGCTGGTGGCCGGCGCGCCGGCGCCCGTCGAGGCGCGCCTGGTGCGCCTCGTCGAGGCCGGCAGCGACACGAAGATCGTCAAGTCGGCGGACGACGCCGATGCCGTGCTGCGCATGTGGGAGTCGCGTGGGCAGAACACGCTGACGCTCAACAAGTACGGCTCGGCGCAGGAATACGCGCTGTTCTATACGCTGAACTACACGCTGACGAGCAAGGACGGCACCGTGCTGATCCCGCCGAGCGCGATCGCGCTGAACCGCGCGATGACGTACAGCGACCAGTACACGAACGCGAAGGCGCAGGAAGCCGAGATCCTGTACGGCGACATGGAGAACGACGCGGTCGACCAGCTGATGCGGCGTCTCGCGATCGTCCACTCGCTGACGCCGGCGCCGGAAGACGTGGTGCCGGGCGTTGCACCGGGCGCACCGCTGCCGCCGCCGCCGCTCTGATCGCCGGCGCACGTATCGATGCAATTGCGACTTGATGCGCTGGAGCCGCACCTCGCGAAGGGGATGGCCGGGCTCTACACCGTCTACGGCGACGAGCCGCTGCTCGCGCAGGAAGCGTGCGACCGCATTCGTGCGGCCGCGCGCGCGGCCGGCTTCACCGAGCGTTCGGTGCACACGGTCGAGCGCGGTTTCGACTGGAGCGTGCTGCTCGGCACGACCCAGGCGATGTCGCTGTTCGGCGAGCGTCAGCTGATCGAGCTGCGCATTCCGTCGGGCAAGCCCGGCAAGGAAGGCGCCGACGCGCTGAAGACGCTCGCGGCCGCACCGAACCCCGATGCGCTGATGCTCGTCACGTTGCCGCGCCTCGACGCGGCCACGCAGAAATCCGCGTGGTTTACCGCGCTGCAGAACGGCGGCGTGGCGCTGAAGATCGATCCGGTCGACCGCGCGCAGCTGCCGAACTGGATCGGCCAGCGTCTGTCGATGCAGGGCCAGCGCGTCGCGCCCGGCGACGACGGCCGGCGCGCGCTGCAGTTCATCGCGGAGCGCGTCGAGGGCAACCTGCTCGCCGCGCACCAGGAAATCCAGAAGCTCGGGCTGCTCTATCCGCAGGGCGTGCTGACGTTCGAGCAGGTGCACGACGCGGTGTTGAACGTCGCGCGCTACGACGTGTTCAAGCTGAACGAGGCGATGCTCGCGGGCGACGCCGCGCGGCTCGCGCGGATGATCGACGGGCTGAAGGGCGAGGGCGAGGCGATCGTGCTCGTGATGTGGGCCGTCGTCGAGGAACTGCGCACGCTGCTGCGGATCAAGCGCGGCACGACGGCCGGCAAGCCGCTGGCCACGCTGCTGCGCGAGAACCGCGTGTGGGGGCCGCGCGAGCGGCTGATCGGCCCCGCGTTGAACCGCGTGTCGGAAGGCGTGCTCGAGAAGGCGCTCGCGTTCGCCGCGAAGCTCGACCGGCAGGTGAAGGGGCTGTCGGCCGTCACGCCGGGCCGCCGCACGCAGGACGAGCCGCCGCCCGATCCGTGGGACGGCCTGTTCCAGCTCGCGATGACGGTGGCGGGCGCGCGCGGCGAACGACCGCCGACCGCGGGTCGTGTGCGGCGTTAAGCCCCGTCCGGGCCTTCAGCGCACGCATCGCAACCCGCTTACAATATTTCGATAGCCGGCGCGGTCTTCCTGCCGCCGCGCCTCACGCTTCTCCACGAATTCATGCCGCGCCAAGCGGCTCGCTTCTCGAGTCACACGATGGATATCGACCAGTACATGACGGACCTGGGCCGCCGTGCCCGGCACGCTTCCCGCGCGATGGCGCGCGCCAGCACGGCGGCGAAGAACGCGGCGCTCGACGCCGTGGCCCGCGCGATCGAGCGCGACGCGCAGGCGCTGAAGGACGCGAATGCGCGCGACGTCGCCCGTGCCCGCGAAAAGGGGCTCGATGCGGCGTTCATCGACCGCCTGACGCTGTCGGACAAGGCGCTGAACACGATGGTCGAGGGCCTGCGCCAGGTCGCGTCGCTGGCCGATCCGATCGGCGAGATCGGCAATCTCAAGTATCGCCCGAGCGGAATCCAGGTCGGCCAGATGCGCGTGCCGCTCGGCGTGATCGGCATCATCTACGAGTCGCGTCCGAACGTGACGATCGACGCGGCCGCGCTGTGCCTGAAGTCGGGCAACGCGACGATCCTGCGCGGCGGCTCCGAGGCGCTCGAATCGAACGCGGCGCTCGCGAAACTGATCGGCGAAGGGCTCGAGGCGGCCGGCCTGCCGCAGGACGCGGTGCAGGTCGTCGCGACCGCCGATCGCGCGGCGGTCGGCAAGCTGATCACGATGACCGAATACGTCGACGTGATCGTGCCGCGCGGCGGCAAGAGCCTGATCGAGCGGCTGATCAACGAGGCGCGCGTCCCGATGATCAAGCACCTCGACGGCATCTGCCACGTGTACGTCGACGATCGCGCGGATCTCGCCAAGGCACTGACGGTGTGCGACAACGCGAAGACGCACCGCTACGGCACCTGCAACACGATGGAAACGCTGCTCGTGTCGGGCGGCATCGCAGCCGCGCTGCTGCCGCCGCTCGGCAAGCTGTATCGCGACAAGCAGGTCGAGCTGCGCGTCGATGCGGCCGCGCGCGCGGTGCTCGCCGAGGCGGGCGTCGGTCCGCTCGTCGACGCGACCGACGAAGACTGGCACACCGAATATCTCGCGCCGGTGCTGGCGATCAAGGTCGTCGACGGCCTCGACGCCGCGATCGAGCACATCAACCATTACGGCTCGCACCACACCGATGCGATCGTCACCGAGGATCACGACCGCGCAATGCGCTTCCTGCGCGAAGTCGATTCGGCGAGCGTGATGGTCAATGCGTCGACGCGCTTCGCGGACGGCTTCGAATTCGGCCTCGGCGCGGAAATCGGCATCTCGAACGACAAGCTGCACGCACGCGGCCCCGTCGGCCTGGAAGGGCTCACGTCGCTGAAGTACGTCGTGCTCGGGCACGGCGAAGGCCGCCAGTAAAGCGAGGCGCACAACCGATGGCAATGCTCTGGGTCAAGACGTTCCATGTCGTTCTGATCGCCGCGTGGTTCGCGGGACTGTTCTACCTGCCGCGCATCTACGTGAACCTGGCCATGGAGACCGATCCAGCCGCGGTGCGGCGCCTGCTGCTGATGGCGCGCAAGCTGTTCCGCTTCATGACGATGATCGCCGTGCCGGCGCTCGCATGCGGGCTGTGGCTGTGGCTCGTGATCGGCATCGGCCAGGGGCAGGGCTGGATCCATGCGAAGGTGACGGTGGTGCTGCTGCTCGTCATCTACCACGCGTATTGCGGGCATCTGCTGAAGGTGTTCGAGCGCGGCGAGAACCGTCGCACCGACAAGTGGTATCGCGTGTTCAACGAACTGCCGGTGCTCGGCATGCTCGTGGCGGTCGCGCTGGTCGTGATCAAGCCGTTTTGAGCTGAGCGGCCGGTTGGCCGCACCGACCCAAGCGCAACGGCGCCCCGCGGGGCGCCGTTCTTCGTTTACGTGCGTGCCGGGTAGCGGCTGATGCGCCGGACCGTGCGTCGGTTCTGCATCGCTCATGCGCCGGCGGGGCGCCGTGCGTGGGTCAATCCTTCGTGCCGTCGTCGATCCGGCGGCGCGTGATCGCTTCCTTCGCGCGGCCGACGCGCTCCATCAATGCGGGCCCGCGCGACAGCGCGACGCCGACAGCGAGGATATCCCCGATCGCGAGATGGGACATGCGCGACGTCATCGGCGAGAACACGTCGGTTTCCTCCGCGACGTTCGACGCGAGGCTCACCGTCGCGAGCTTCGCGAGCGGCGAATGGCTCTGCGTGATCGCGACGACCTTCGCGCCGCACGCCAGCGCGGAGCGCGCGGCCTCGACGATGTCGCGCGTGCGACCGGTGTTCGAGATCGCGACGACGACGTCGTGCGGCCCGAGCAGCGCCGACGACATCGAGAAAGTGTGCGGGTCCGAATACGCGACGCTCGGCACGCCGAGCCGGAAGAACTTGTGCTGGATGTCCTGCGCGGCGATGCCGGAGCCGCCGGCGCCGTAGAACTCGATGCGCGACGCGTTCGACAGCAGCGCGATCGCGTCGGCGACGCTGCCGGCCGACAGGCTGTTGCGCACCTCGATCAGCGCGCCGATCGTGCGGTCGAACACCTTGCCGATGATGCCGGGCGCGGGCTCGTCGGGCTCGACGTCGCGATACACGGACGACACGCCCGGCGCGACGCTCTGCGCGAGCCGGATCTTGAATTCGCGAAAGCCGCTGCAGCCGAGCGCCTGGCAGAAGCGCGCGATGGTCGGCTGGCTGACGCCCGCGCGGGTCGACAGCTCGGTCATCGCGAGGTCGAGCACCTCGCGCGGCGCGGCGAGGATGTAGTCGGCGAGCTTGCGCTCGGACGGGCGCAGGTCGGCGCGGATCGCTTCAATGCGAGGCAGCATGGGACGGCGGATGGAAATCGGGTTCGGATGAGCGAGTGTATCGCAATCGAATTGTAGAAAATCTACATGAAAATGCTAGCTCTATCGTCGGCAATTTCTGCAGTGGACGATGCCGTTGGTTAGGGTTTTCACTAGGAAAGCCTTGCTGGTGGCGGCGGTATGAGTTGCGCGTATGCTGATCCGCATTGCGCGCTTGTAGTTTTTCTACTAGACTGACTTCGTTCGTTCGATGCACTCGACCGTCCCCACGATTCCAACCGCCGGTGTCCGTCCGGCATACAGGAGCGCCCAGCATGACGTCGCTGCACCCCACCCTGGCGAAAGTCACCGATCGCGTGATCGCCCGCAGCCAATCGACCCGTTCCGCCTATCTGCAGCGCATCGACGGCGCGCAAGGCAAGTTCCCGGCGCGCGGCGCGCTGTCGTGCGCGAACCTCGCGCACGGCTTCGCGGGTCTCGAAGGCAGCGACAAGTTCCAGATCAAGGCGATCCGCGAGCCGAACATCGGCATCGTGTCCTCGTACAACGAGATGCTGTCCGCGCACGCGCCGTACAAGGATTTCCCCGACATCATCAAGGCCGCCGCGCGCGAGAACGGCGGCGTCGCGCAGTTCGCGGGCGGCGTGCCGGCGATGTGCGACGGCGTCACGCAGGGCAACCCGGGCATGGAGCTGTCGCTGTTCTCGCGCGAGGCGATCGCGATGGGCACCGCGATCGCGCTCACCCACAACATGTTCGACGCGGCGCTCTGCCTCGGCATCTGCGACAAGATCGTGCCGGGCCTCCTGATCGGCGCGCTGCAGTTCGGCCATCTGCCGACCATCTTCGTGCCGGCCGGCCCGATGACGAGCGGCCTGTCGAACGACGACAAGGCGAAGATCCGCCAGCAGTTCGCGACCGGCCAGGTCGGCCGCGACGCGCTGCTCGAAGCGGAATCGGCGGCATATCACGGCCACGGCACCTGCACGTTCTACGGCACCGCGAACAGCAACCAGATGCTGATGGAGCTGATGGGCCTGCACCTGCCGGGTTCGGCGTTCGTCCATCCGCACACGCCGCTGCGCGACGCGCTGACCGCCGAAGCCGCGCGCCGCGTGCTCGACCTGACGGTCGAGCGCGGCCACTACACGCCGATCGGCCACGTGATCGACGAGAAGGCGATCGTCAACGGGATCGTCGCGTTGCTCGCGACGGGCGGCTCGACCAACCACACGCTGCACCTCGTCGCGATCGCGCGCGCGGCCGGCATCCTGATCGACTGGAACGATTTCGACGAGCTGTCGGCGGTCGTGCCGCTGCTCGCGAAGATCTACCCGAACGGCAAGGCCGACGTGAACCACTTCCACGCGGCGGGCGGCGTCGCGTTCCTGGTGCGCAACCTGCTCGAGGGCGGGCTGCTGCACGAAGACGTGACGACCGTGGCGGGCAAGGGCCTGTCGCACTACACGAAGGAGCCGAAGCTGATCGACGGCAAGCTGACGTGGGTCGACGGCACAGCCGAGAGCCACGACACGAAGGTGCTGCGCGGCATTCGCGACCCGTTCCAGCCGGACGGCGGCCTGCGCCTGATGCAGGGCCGGCTCGGCCGCGGCGTGATCAAGATCTCGGCGGTCGCGCCCGAGCACCGCAAGGTGACGGCGCCCGCGATCGTGTTCGATTCGCAGGAAGCCGTGCAGGAGGCCTTCGATCGCGGCGAGCTGAAGCGCGATTTCGTCGCGGTCGTGCGCTTCCAGGGCGCGCGCGCGAACGGGATGCCCGAGCTGCATCGTTTGACGCCGCTGCTCGGCGTGCTGCAGGATCAGGGCTTCCATGTCGCGCTCGTCACCGACGGCCGCATGTCGGGCGCGTCGGGCAAGGTGCCGGCCGTGATCCACGTGTCGCCGGAAGCGCTGCTGGCCGGCCCGCTCGGCAAGGTGAAGACGGGCGACACGCTCGTGATCGACGCGGAAGCCGGCATCCTCGACATCGAGGTCGACGACGCCGAGTGGCAGGCGCGCCCGGTCGCGCAGCCGCTGCACCAAACCGACAACGAAACGGGTTTCGGGCGCGAACTGTTCGGCGTGTTCCGCGCGGCGGCCGCGCCGGCCGAGCAGGGCGCATCGGTTTTCGGGACGCTGGTCGGCGAAACGGCCGTCAGCGTCGCTGCATGAATTTCAAGGAGTGTTCCAGATGAAGACGATTGCTGAAATCGTGAAGCTGGGCCCGGTGATTCCGGTGCTCGCATTCGACTCGGTCGAGCAGGGCGAACACGTGTCGCGCGCGTTGCACGCGGGCGGCGTCAAGGTGCTCGAGATCACGCTGCGCACGCCGGCCGGCCTGGAGGCGATCCAGCGCGCGAGCCAGCTCGCGGACGACATCGTCGTCGGCGTCGGCACGATCACGAAGCCCGAGCACTGCGAGCAGGCGAAGCGCGCGGGCGCGAAGTTCGGCGTGTCGCCGGGCCTGACGAAGGACCTGCACCTCGCGTCCCTCGACGCCGGCCTGCCGCTGCTGCCGGGCGTGATGACGCCGAGCGACATCATCCAGGCGCTCGAGTTCGGCTACGAGATCGTCAAGTTCTTCCCCGCGCAGCAAGCCGGCGGCGTGCCGATGCTGCAGGCGTTCCACGGTCCGTTCCCGGCGCTGAAGTTCTGCCCGACGGGCGGCATCACGGTCGACACCGCGCCGAATTTCCTGAAGCTGCCGAACGTCGTATGCGTCGGCGGTTCGTGGCTCACGCCGAAGGCCGCGCTCGCCGCGCAGGACTGGGCCGAAGTCACGCGCCTCGCGCAAGCCGCGAGCCAGCTGCCCCGTTAAGACTTGTACGAAACGAACGTTTGACCCTCGGTAAGCGAGCGCTTAGTGCTTGTTTTACCGAGGGTTTTTGCTGATGGAACCGGTTCTATCCGCGGACCGTAAAGATAAGTAAAATTCAGCGTCCTCGCGGGGTGGGAACCCCCGTGTTTCGGAGACCTGCATAGCCGAGCATACTCGCAACAACTCGCCCGGTTCGAACAATCCTAGGAGGAGTGCCACATGGGGGCTGTCCAAGGCAGCATGCTGCTCATTTATACCGTGATCGCGATCGTCGCGCTGATCGTGATGATCGCGCGGTTCAAGATCTATCCGTTCCTGGTGCTCATCATCGTGTCGCTCGGCCTCGGCCTCGTGGTCGGGATGCCGATGGACAAGATCGTCAAGTCGTTCGAGACCGGCAACGGCAACACGCTCGGCCACATCGCGGTGGTCGTCGGCCTCGGCACGATGCTCGGCAAGATGATGGCCGAATCGGGCGGCGCGGAGCGGATCGCGACCACGCTGATCGACTGGTTCGGCGAGAAGAACATCCATTGGGCGATGATGTTCGTCGCGATCATCGTCGGCCTGCCGGTGTTCTTCGAAGTCGGCTTCGTGCTGCTGATCCCGATCGCGTTCAACGTCGCGAAGCGCACCGGCAAGTCGCTGCTCGTCGTCGGCCTGCCGATGGTCGCGGGCCTGTCCGTCGTGCACGGGCTGATTCCGCCGCACCCGGCCGCGCTGCTGGCCGTCCAGCAATACGGTGCCGACATCGGCAAGACGATCGCGTTCGGCCTGATCGTCGGCGTGCCGACCGCGATCGTCGCGGGCCCGCTGTTCGCGCTGATGATCTCGAAGTTCGTCAAGCTGCCGGAGAACAATCCGCTCGCCGCGCAGTTCGTCGAATCGCACACGGAAGGCAAGCAGCGCGAACTGCCGAGCTTCGGCATCACGCTGTTCACGATCCTGCTGCCGGTGATCCTGATGCTGGTCGGCAGCTGGGCCGACCTGATCTTCACGCCGAAGTCGCTGCCGAACAGCCTGCTGCGCTTTGCCGGCAACTCCGACGTCGCGCTGCTGATCGCCGTGCTGGTGAGCTTCTTCACGTTCGGCAAGCTGCAGGGTTTCAACCGCGACCAGATCCAGAAGTTCTGCGGCGAGTGCCTGGCGCCGATCGCCGGCATCACGCTGATCGTCGGTGCGGGCGGCGGCTTCGGCGGCGTCCTGCGCGACAGCGGGATCTCGCAGCAGATCGTCGAGACCGCGAAGCACGCGCACCTGTCGCCGCTGCTGCTCGGCTGGTTCGTCGCGGCGCTGATGCGTCTCGCGACGGGTTCGGCGACGGTCGCGATGACGACGGCCTGCGGCATCGTCGCGCCGATCGCGGCGGCGTCGGGCGCGGCGGTTCGTCCGGAGCTGCTGGTGCTCGCGACGGGCTCGGGCTCGCTGATCTTCTCGCACGTGAACGACGGCGGCTTCTGGCTGATCAAGGAATACTTCGGGATGACAGTTGGTCAGACGTTCAAGACCTGGTCGCTGCTTGAAACCATCATCTCGGTGCTCGGTCTGAGCTTTACGCTGCTGCTGAGCGTGGTTTTGTAACAAGGGGTAGTCAATGATTCTGATCGCAATGGGCGTGTCGGGCGCGGGCAAATCGCGAATCGGCGAAATGCTGGCAGAACGCCTGTCGTGCAGCTATACCGACGGCGACGCGTTTCACAGCGCGGCGAACAAGGAAAAGATGCACAACGGCATTCCGCTGACCGACGACGACCGCTGGCCGTGGCTGCGCACGATCCGCGCGGCCATCGAGGAAAAGCAGCGTGCCGGCGAGACGGCCGTGTTCACGTGCTCTTCGCTGAAGCGGTCGTACCGCGACGTGCTGCGCGGCACCGACACCGACGTGCGGTTCGTGTATCTGAAGGGCTCGTTCGAGGTGTTGCACGAGCGCCTGAAAAGCCGCACCGGCCATTTCTTCGATCCGTCGCTGCTGAAGAGCCAGCTCGACACACTCGAGGAGCCGGGCCCGGACGAGGCGATCGAGGTCAGCATCGAGCTGACGCCCGAACAGATCGTCGATCAGGTGATGGCGAAGATCGGCCACGCGCACTGAGCGCGATTCGCGGCAATCGTGATGCCGCAGTGAGACAGGCGCCCCTCGGGGCGCCTTTTTTCGTCGAGCGCGCGCGAGCCGCCAAAGAAAAAGCCCGATGCGAGCAATTTCGCATCGGGCTTTTTTCCGTCCGGCGACGGCGGCGCTTACGCGATCCGCTTCGCGAGTTCGACGGCCTTGCCGATGTACGACGCCGGCGTCATCGCGAGCAGGCGGTCCTTCGCATCCTGCGGGATCGCGAGCGTGGCGACGAATTCCTGCAGCGCTTCGCGCGTGATGCCCTTGCCGCGCGTCAGTTCCTTCAGCTGTTCGTACGGGTTCTCGATGCCGTAGCGGCGCATCACCGTCTGCACCGGCTCCGCGAGCACTTCCCAGCAGTTGTCGAGATCTTCGTTCAGGCGCTGCGGGTTGACTTCGAGCTTGTCGAGGCCGCGGATCAGCGAGTCGTACGCGAGCAGCGAATAGCCGAGCGCGACGCCCATGTTGCGCAGCACCGTCGAGTCGGTCAGGTCACGCTGCCAGCGCGACACCGGCAGCTTGTCGGCGAGGTGGCGCAGCGTCGCGTTCGCGAGGCCGAGGTTGCCTTCCGAGTTCTCGAAGTCGATCGGGTTGACCTTGTGCGGCATCGTCGACGAGCCGATTTCGCCGGCCTTCGTCTTCTGCTTGAAGTAGCCGACCGAGATGTAGCCCCACACGTCGCGATCGAGGTCGAGCAGGATCGTGTTCGCGCGCGCAACCGCGTCGAACAGCTCGGCCATGTAGTCGTGCGGTTCGATCTGGATCGTGTACGGGTTGAACGTGAGCTTCAGGCGGTTCTCGATCACGTCGCGCGAGAACGCTTCCCAGTCGAATTCCGGATACGCGGACAGGTGCGCGTTGAAGTTGCCGACCGCGCCGTTCATCTTGCCGAGGATCTCGACCTTCTCGATGCGCGTGATCGCGCGTGCGAGGCGCGCGGCGACGTTCGCGAGCTCCTTGCCGAGCGTCGTCGGGCTGGCCGGCTGCCCGTGCGTACGCGACAGCATCGGCTGCTCGGCGAGCGCGTGCGACAGCGCGACGAGGCGCTGGTGGACCGTGCGCAGCGCCGGCACGATCACGTGCTCGCGCGCACCGGCGAGCATCATCCCGTGCGACGTGTTGTTGATGTCTTCGGACGTGCACGCGAAGTGGATGAATTCGCTGGCCTTCTCGAGTTCGGCCTGGCCCTTGACCGATTCCTTCAGCCAGTATTCGACGGCCTTCACGTCGTGGTTCGTCACGCGCTCGATTTCCTTGATGCGCGCGGCGTCGTGCGCGGTGAAGCGCTCCGCGAGCTGCAGCAGGAATTGTTCGGACGCGTCGGAGAAGCGCGGGACTTCCGCGAAGCCGGCGCGCGACAGCGCGATCAGCCAGTGCACCTCGACGGTGACGCGGTGGCGCATGAAGGCGGCTTCGGAGAGCCAGTCGCGCAGCGCTTCGGTCTTGCTGGCGTAGCGGCCATCGATGGGCGAGAGCGCGGTGAGGGCGAAAAGCGTATCGGGACGAGTGTCGGACATGATCGGGCGGGCCTTGGGGCCGGGTCGAGCGAGGGGGGAAGAATCCGGCATTTTACCATCGCCGCGGGGCGATCCCGGCCGAACCGGTCCGGCCGCGGCCGCCGCGGGCGATCGGCACGCGCCCGGCGCCCGGGCGGCGCGCGACCGGCCTGCCGGCAGGCGCCCGCGCCGGCTCGCCGGGGCGCCCGCCACGCCGCCGGGCCGGCCCGCCCGCCGGTAGAATGCAGGCTTCTTCCCGACCGCCGCCCGCCGCGCCCGCCTGCATGGAACTGAAATGGCTCGAAGACTTCGTCTCGCTCGCGGAAACGCGCAGCTTTAGCCGCTCCGCCGAACTGCGGCACGTGTCGCAGCCCGCGTTCTCGCGGCGTATCCAGGCGCTCGAGGCGTGGCTCGCGACCGAACTGATCGATCGTTCGGTCTATCCGACGCGGCTCACGCAGGCCGGCCAGATCTTCTACGAGCAGGCGCTGACGATGCTGTCGCAGGCGCACGAGGCGCGCACGCTGCTGCGCGGCCACGTCGGCGCGCCGGTGCCGACGATCGAGTTCGCGGTGCCGCACACGCTGTCGCTCACGTATTTTCCGCGCTGGCTGCAGCGGATCGAGGCGAAGATGGGGCAGGTCCACACGCGGCTGCGCGCGCTGAACGTGCACGATGCCGTGCTGTCGCTCGTCGAGGGCGGCTGCGATCTCGTGATGGGCTACCACCACCCGAGCCACCCGGTCGCGCTCGACCCGGCCCGCTACGACATGCTGGTGCTCGGCAGCGAGCCGATCAGCGCGTTTTCGGCGCCGGGCCGCGCGGGCCGGCCGCGCTATACGCTGCCGGGCACGGCCGAGGCGCGCGTGCCGTACCTGTCGTATACGCCGAACGCGTATCTCGGCCGGATGACCGAAGTCATCGTGGCGAATGCACCGACGTCGCTGTTCCTCGATCGTGTTTACGAAACCGACATGGCGGAAGGGCTGAAGGCGATGGCGCTCGCGGGCCACGGCGTCGCGTTCCTGCCGCACAGCGCGGTCGAGGACGCGGTGGCGAGCGGCCGCCTGATCCGGCTTGACCGTTCCGCGCGCGGCGGCACCCATCCGTTCACGCTGACGATGGAGATCCGCCTGTACTGCGACAAGCTCGCGCTGCAGGGCGACGATCCGCACCAGAAACTCGTGCGCGCGCTGTGGGACGTCGTGCGCGACGAACTGCGCGAAACCACCGGTTAACCGTGGGCGGTTAACCGGGCCGGTCGGGCGCGAGCGACTGACGAGCCGCTTTCGGCGCCTGTCGGACGCCCGTCCGGCGGGCGTCCCGCGACTTTCACGACGATTTTTCACGCCCGCGATGCACGGCCGATCGCGGGCGTTCTTGCGCAAATCGACCGCGGATTTGCGAAAAATCACGATCATGCAAGAAACGCATAATCGAATAAGCAAACGGCATTGGATAAAAAAAACGGGTTTTTCGACAATGTGCGCAATCCGTTGAACGTTGGAGTGTCCATGTCTTCGCAACTGCAGTCCATCCCGTCCTACCTTCACGCCGACGATCTCGGCCCGTGGGGCAACTACCTTCAGCAGGTCGATCGCGTCGCGCCGTACCTCGGCTCGCTGTCGCGCTGGCTCGAGACGCTGAAGCGTCCGAAGCGCATCCTGATCGTCGACTGCCCCATCGAGCTCGACAACGGCACCGTCGCGCACTTCGAAGGCTATCGCGTGCAGCACAACGTGTCGCGCGGCCCGGGCAAGGGCGGCGTGCGCTACCACCAGGACGTGACGCTGTCGGAAGTGATGGCGCTGTCGGCATGGATGTCGGTGAAGAACGCCGCAGTGAACGTGCCGTACGGCGGTGCGAAGGGCGGCATCCGCGTCGACCCGCGCAAGCTGTCGCGTGGTGAGCTCGAGCGCGTGACGCGCCGCTACACCAGCGAAATCGGCATCATCATCGGGCCGAACACCGACATTCCGGCACCGGACGTCAACACCAACGAACAGGTGATGGCGTGGATGATGGACACGTACTCGATGAACCAGGGCCAGACGTCGACCGGCGTCGTGACCGGCAAGCCGATCGCGCTCGGCGGTTCGCTCGGCCGCAAGGAAGCAACGGGCCGCGGCGTGTTCGTCGTCGGCTCCGAAGCGGCGAAGAAGAAGGGCCTGGAAATCGAAGGCGCGCGCATCGCGGTGCAGGGCTTCGGCAACGTCGGCGGCATCGCGGCGAAGCTGTTCCAGGAAGCGGGCTCGAAGGTGATCGCGGTGCAGGATCACACGGGCACGATCTACCAGCCGGCCGGCCTCGATTCGAACAAGCTGCTCGACCACGTCGCACGCACGGGCGGCGTCGCGGGCTTCGAAGGCGCCGAGCCGATGCCGAACGACGAGTTCTGGACGGTCGAGACCGACATCCTGATCCCGGCGGCACTGGAAAACCAGATCACCGAAAAGAACGCGGCGAAGATCCGCACGAAGATCATCGTCGAAGGCGCGAACGGCCCGACGACGACGGCGGCGGACGACATCCTGAGCGCGAACGGCGTGCTCGTGATCCCCGACGTGATCGCGAACGCGGGCGGCGTGACCGTGTCGTACTTCGAGTGGGTGCAGGACTTCTCGAGCTTCTTCTGGACGGAAGACGAGATCAACCACCGTCTCGAGCGCGTGATGCGCGAAGCGTTCGCCGGCGTGTGGGCGGTCGCGGAAGAGCACAAGGTGACGGTGCGTACGGCGGCGTTCATCGTCGCGTGCAAGCGCATCCTGATGGCGCGCGAAATGCGCGGCCTGTACCCCTGATCGGTCGTTGCCGATCGCCGATCGGTTGACTACGATCAAAGCATGACGCAATCCACCCGATTGCGTGCATGAACCCTCGCGGGCGATGCCGAATCCGGCATCGCCCGCGCGCGCATTCAGGTGCCGAAACGGGCGCCCGGAGCCGGGCGGACGGCTTCGCACAGCGCGATTCGTAGTGCGGTTAACAACCAGTACTTTCAAAAATATTACTTTGATACACTGGCGCGGGTTTTAGCCAAGGAGATGACCAAAATGAAATACCAGAAGGCAGTCCTGATGGTCGCGGCGCTGTGCGCGTTCGCGAGCGGCGCGCACGCACAGGAGACCGGCACGCTGAAGAAGATCAAGGACACGGGCGTGATCGCGCTGGGCCACCGCGAATCGTCGATTCCGTTCTCCTACTATGACCAGAACCAGCAGGTCGTCGGCTATTCGCGCGAATTCCAGTTGAAGGTCGTGGACGCGGTGAAGAAGAAGCTGAACCTGCCGAACCTGCAGGTCAAGAACATCCCGGTCACGTCGCAGAACCGCATCCCGCTCGTGCAGAACGGCACGGTCGACATCGAGTGCGGCTCGACGACCAACAACCTGGAGCGTCAGCAGCAGGCCGCATTCTCCGACACGATCTTCGTGATCGGCACGCGCCTGATGACGAAGAAGGATTCGGGCGTGAAGGACTTCGCCGACCTGAAGGGCAAGACGGTCGTGACCACTGCCGGCACGACGTCCGAGCGCCTGCTGCGCAAGATGAACAACGACAAGCAGCTGGGCATGAACATCATCAGCGCGAAGGACCACGGCGACTCGTTCAACACGCTCGAGTCGGGCCGCGCGGTCGCGTTCATGATGGACGACGCGCTGCTCGCGGGCGAGCGCGCGAAGGCGAAGCAGCCGGGCGAATGGGTGATCGTCGGCACGCCGCAGTCGGAAGAGGCGTACGGCTGCATGATGCGCAAGGGCGATGCGGACTTCAAGAAGGTCGTCGACGACGCGATCTCGCAAGTCGAGAAGTCGGGCGAAGCCGCGAAGATCTACGCGAAGTGGTTCGAGAACCCGATCCCGCCGAAGGGGCTGAACCTGAACTTCCCGCTGTCCGATTCGATGAAGAAGCTGTACGCGAACCCGAACGACAAGGCGCTCGACTGACCACGCGGCCGTTGACGCAGAAATGACGCTACTGAAACGGAAGAGGCCACGCTTCTTCCGTTTCTTTTTGCTGGAGTCTTGCCCATGTCTTACCACTGGAACTGGGGCGTCTTCCTGAGCCCCGTCTCGACCGGCGAGCCGACGACTTATTTCGGATGGCTGATGTCCGGCTTCTGGGTGACGATCGAGGTGTCGCTCGTCGCCTGGGTCATCGCGCTGATCGTCGGCTCGCTGTTCGGCGTGCTGCGCACGGTGCCGAACAAATGGCTGTCCGCGATCGGCACCGTGTACGTGTCGATCTTCCGGAACATTCCGCTGATCGTGCAGTTCTTCATCTGGTACCTCGTCGTGCCCGAGCTGCTGCCCGCGTCGATCGGCACCTGGATCAAGCAGTTGCCGCCGACCACGCAGTTCTTCACCTCGTCGATCATCTGTCTCGGCCTGTTTACGGGCGCGCGCGTGTGCGAACAGGTGCGCTCGGGGATCAACGCGCTGCCGAAGGGCCAGCGCGCGGCCGGCCTCGCGATGGGCTTCACGCAATGGCAGACGTACCGCTACGTGCTGCTGCCGGTTGCGTACCGGATCATCGTGCCGCCGCTCACGTCCGAGTTCCTGAACATCTTCAAGAACTCGGCGGTCGCGTCGACGATCGGCCTGCTCGACCTGTCCGCGCAGGCGCGCCAGCTCGTCGACTACACCGCGCAGACCTACGAGTCGTTCATCGCGGTCACGCTCGCGTACGTGATCATCAACCTCGTCGTGATGGCGTTCATGCGCTGGATCGAAGGCCGCACGCGGCTGCCCGGCTACATCGGAGGCAAGTGATGCATCAGTTCGACTGGAGTAGTATTCCCGGCGCGATACCGACGCTGTGGACGGGGGCGATCGTCACGTTCAAGATCACGCTGATCGCGATCGTCGTCGGCATCGTCTGGGGCACGTTGCTCGCGCTGCTGCGGCTGTCGGGCGTGAAGCCGCTCGCGTGGTTCGCGAAGGCGTACGTGACGGTGTTCCGCTCGATCCCGCTCGTGATGGTGCTGCTGTGGTTCTTCCTGATCGTGCCGCAGGTGCTGCAGGGCGTGCTCGGGCTGTCGCCGACGATCGACATTCGCCTCGCGTCGGCGATGGTCGCGTTCTCGCTGTTCGAAGCCGCGTATTATTCCGAGATCATCCGCGCCGGCATCCAGGCGGTGCCGCGCGGGCAGGTCAACGCCGCGTTCGCGCTCGGCATGAACTACGCGCAGGCGATGCGCCTCGTGATCCTGCCGCAGGCGTTCCGCGCGATGGTGCCGCTGCTGCTGACGCAGGCAATCGTCCTGTTCCAGGATACGTCGCTCGTGTACGTGATCAGTCTCGCGGACTTCTTCCGCACGGCCGCCAACGTCGGCGATCGCGACGGCACGACCGTCGAGATGGTCCTGTTCGCGGGTGCATGCTATTTCGTGATTTGCTCGGTGGCGTCTGCCCTCGTCAAAGGTCTCCAGAAAAAGGTCACAAGATGATTTCCATCAAGAACGTTTCCAAGTGGTACGGCCAGTTTCAGGTCCTCACCGATTGCACGACCGAGGTCAAGAAAGGCGAGGTGGTGGTCGTGTGCGGCCCGTCCGGCTCGGGCAAGTCGACGCTGATCAAGACCGTGAACGGCCTCGAGCCGTTCCAGCAGGGCGAGAT